>DASZPC010000444.1:0-1618 GCA_035550455.1 Chitinophagales bacterium
TCATCCACCACAATCAATCCTTTATCTGTTTTTACACCAGCATCTTCAAGGCCAAGCCCTTCAATATTTGTAGTAATACCCACTGCAGAAAGAACAATTTCACAATCAATAGTGCCGGTTTTACCATCTTTTGATTTAAAAGATACTTTGCAACCTGTACCGGTAGTATCTACCTTCTCAACCGAAGTAGAAGTTAAAATTTGTAGCCCTTTTTTCTTAAAAATGCGTTCCATTTCCTTTGAAACATCCTTATCCTCCCTTGGTAATACATTATCCAAGTATTCAACAATAGTAACTTTCGTCCCCATAGTTGAATAGAAATAAGCAAACTCCATACCTATAGCACCGCTACCCATTACCACCATACTATCGGGGGGGGTAGGCAAAACCAATGCTTCCCGGTAGCCTATAATTTTTTTACCATCAATTTTTATACCCGGCAATTCGCGGCTACGAGCACCGGTTGCCAGTATAATGTGTTTGGCATCATATACTTCCTTTTTTGAACTGCTTCCGGTAACTTCTACCTTATTGCCTTTTAATAGTTTACCAGTCCCGTTTATTACTTCAATCTTATTCTTCTTCATTAAAAACTGAACCCCTTTGCTCATCCCGTCGGCAACGCCCCTGCTGCGCTTTACCACTGCCTGAAAATCCACACTACCCTGCGCATTCAGCCCGTAATCGGCTGCATGCTGTATATATTCAAACACCTGTGCCGATTTTAGCAGGGCTTTAGTGGGTATACAGCCCCAGTTAAGGCAAATACCGCCAAGGTTTTCCCGCTCTATGATTGCAGTTTTCAGCCCCAACTGAGCAGCACGTATAGCCGCTACATAGCCCCCGGGGCCGCTTCCTATTACTATTAAATCAAAACTCATGATCCGCTTATTTTAAACGCAAATAAAACAAAAGCCATTAACAACCTATAAAACAAAAACGGCACCCCATTGTTGGAGTGCCGTTTAGCATTATCAATAAGTTTCTACTTAAAACTTGCTGAACTTAACCGATTGCTGCTCTCTGGTAGCTTTATCGGTAATACGCAGTACATAAGTACCGGTAGCCAAAGCATGAATATCCAAAGAGTTTAATAATTGGTTGTTACTTTCAAAAGCCTTAACAACCTTACCGGTTAAATCAATTATGCTGATTTCAGCGTCCACATTAGTGTTCCATTGAATATACATTACATCTGTAGCAGGATTAGGGTAAATCTTTGCCTCCTTATCAGCGCCTAACTGGGCAATACCAACATTGAAAGAAACAGTAACAGTATCGCTTGATGAGCAACCGTGTGCATCAGTAACTGTTACGTGGTAAAGGCCCGCGGCAACGCCTGAAATAGTCGCAGTAGTACCGCTATTGCTCCATAAATAAGAATAGGGTGATGTACCGCCGCTTGCAGCTACTGTAGCTGAACCGTCGGTGGCACTGGCAGAACTTGCATTTGTAGATGAAGTGGTTTCGGTGGGATTTGCATAAACGGTTACAGCACTGGCAGTTATAACTGTATCTGAACCAACACAGTTAGTGGCAACCAAGGTAACCGAGTGAGTTCCAACTGTTGAGAACATTACTGTAGGATTCGCATCAGTACTGGTAGCTGGGTTTCCTC
>DASZPC010000445.1:0-4321 GCA_035550455.1 Chitinophagales bacterium
TACCCGGCCTTACCCCGGTTTTAACCAGCGCTACTATCGATGTTTTTAGTTTCTCCAGTCGGTCAACATTATCCTGTTGTATCTTTTCCAGTTCGGTTAGCCGCAGCAATTCAAGGTAGTATATACTGGCTATGCCATTAAGGTCGTATTCGGTTCGGGCAAGGGTATTTATCTGCACAAGCAGGTCTTGCTTTGCTAAGTTTTCGCGCGCCTTGTAGCCTCCAAAATTCACGGCCTCCCAGTTAATGCCGGCAAAAGCGGCATCGCCGCCTGTGGGGTCAAGTTTACTTTGTGCCCTTACCCCACTGGTTACGGTGGGTATCATGCCAAAAGTCAGGTAAGTGCCTTCTACATTATTGTTCGATGCCACATCGCCTTCCAGCATGGTATTTAACTGGGGCAGGCGTTGCATGTTGGTGGCTTTTACGGCTGCCTGCTTTGCCTGCACCAGGCTGCCCTGTGCCTTTATTAATTCGTAATTAGCTTGTACGCCTTTTAATATTTGTTGCAGGCTTACATAATTGCCGGTACTTTGGGCAGCTATATTTTGCAGTAAAGCCATACAACCGGTAATTATCCACCACTTGTAAAAACCAACCCTTAACATTTAAACAGATTTAAATGCGATTAAATTTTTTTGAAATCCGGCGCTATCAGGCATTATAATTCAGCGCTATGCCTTTTTTGAGTTGCTGTTGCAACTGCTCTTTTCATGTATTGAAGAAATAACAGGCCGCAGGGTAAAAGCGGCCTGCAAGTGGTAGTTATACCCGTAGTATTCTGCAAAACAAGTACCTTTTATAAAGCTTGTCTGCTTTTTGTCCTTTTATAGGCGGCTGTAGCCCGGTTGCCAAAGGTTCCTGTTCAACAGTGGGGTTATAAAAACTATTGGTGTAATGATGGGTGTCGCAGGTTTTACAAATCCCTTTTTTTGAATCCTCGTGTTTTAACAAAATACGGTACGAAAAAAAAGTGTGGTGGGCGTGGTTATGGGTGGCTTGGTGCTGAACTGCCAGCGGACTTTCATTACTTATACTGCCCGGTGGGTCAAGGTTCATTACCATATCAAAACACAGTATATACAGCAGGTATATACCGACTAAGGCTAATATTTTTTTGCCTGAAAGCCATAGTGTTGTGTGGGATTTTTGCATGAGGGCAAACTTTGCAATGCAAAAGTATGAAAGGGTAAAATTGCCAGATGCAAAAGAGAGTTAAAAAAAGAGGAATGCTTGTTAAGTTGGTAAAACGGTATTGTTTTAATGTTAAAAAGACACCGGTGTCGTTCGCCTGCTTGCACCACTAAAAAGGTAAGAATAAAGATAAGTTAATGTTATGGAAATATTAAACGGACACTTTTGGCAGCAATAAATCCAGAGGTATAATGAGGCAGTTTTTTATGGCAGTAATTGCCGCATTGCTTTTATCGGCATGTGGCAGCAATCAGCAAAATGGCGATAATAACAAATCGGCCAATGGCCCCGAAATTCTGGGTGCAGGTGCTACCTTTCCTTATCCGCTTTATTCTAAAATGTTCGATGTTTATCACAACGAAAGCGGGGTAAAAGTAAATTATCAGTCTATAGGTTCAGGCGGTGGCATAAAACAGTTACAGGAAAAAACAGTTGATTTTGGTGCATCTGATGCCCCTATGAGCGATGAGCAATTAGGGAAATCTCCTTCGGCTATAGTTCATGTACCAACTTGTTTGGGGGCGGTGGTTATTACTTATAACCTTCCCGGTGTTACCGATACTTTAAAATTTACCCCCGATGTTTTAGCTGATATTTATCTTGGCAAAATAACCAAGTGGAACGATGCTCGAATTGCAAAAACAAATGCAGGGGTAAAATTACCCGACTTACCAATTGCTGTGGTTCACCGTTCCGATGGTAGTGGCACCAGTTATGTTTTTACCGATTACCTTTCAAAGGTTAGTTCAGAGTGGAACGGTAAGGTGGGTAAAAAAACATCAGTTGACTGGCCCACCGGTTTAGGCGCCAAAGGAAACGAAGGGGTAACCGGTATGGTTAAGCAAACACCCGGTGGCATTGGTTATGTAGAATTGGTTTATGCTTTGCAAAATAATTTACCGGTGGTGGCGCTGCAAAACAAGGCGGGTAATTATGTGCCGGCTTCATTAAATTCTGTTACTGCGGCGGCTAATGTTGACCTGCCTGCTGATATGCGGGTATCAATAACCAATACCGATGCCCCCGATGGCTACCCTATTAGCAGCTTTACCTACATTTTGCTTTACGCTAACCAGTCTGCCAGCCAAAAGGATTCAGTGAAGGCCGCGCAGGTGGTTAAACTGGTAAACTGGATGGTGCACGATGGGCAAAAATATACACAGCCGCTTAATTATGCCCCCCTGCCGGCAAGTGCAGTTACACGTGCCGAGGCAATTTTAAAGTCGGTAAACTTTGATGCCAAACCGCTTATTTAATTTTTAATTCCTGTGTTGCAGGTTGTGCCAACACAGGCCATGCTGCTTATAGCTTAGGTATGTCTTCATTCAGAAATAAATATATTCTTTGGCAGGAAAAAGCCTTTCGCTTTTCCCTCTCATTTTCATCGGTTATACTTCTCTTAATCCTTCTTGGCTTCTTTTTTACGCTTTTAATGGCGTCTATACCTTCTATACGGGCGCTGGGGTGGCGCTTTGTTTATTCACAAACATGGAACCCGGTAACTGATGATTATGGCGCTTTTCCGTTTTTGGTAGGCACCCTTTTAACTTCGTTGCTGGCTTTAATTATAGCCATGCCTTTTTCACTGGCTATAGGCCTTTTTCTTGGCGAGTACTATACGGAGGGGAGGGTTTCGCAATTTTTTAAAAATGTAATAGAGTTACTGGCGGGCATACCCTCGGTTATATACGGTTTTTGGGGCTTGTTTGTACTGGTGCCGGTAATACGGGTGCTGGAAACTAAAATTGGTGTTACGCCATATGGCATCGGGCTTTTTACAGCTTCGTTTATTCTTGCTATCATGATTTTGCCCTATGCTGTATCGCTTACACGCCAGGTTATTACTATGGTGCCGGGGCATTTAAAAGAAGCGGCCTATTCGCTGGGGGCCACCCGTTACGAAGTAATACGCAAGGTGGTGCTGCCATTTTCACGCTCCGGTATTTTTGCAGGCATACTTTTGGCATTAGGCCGCGCCCTGGGCGAAACTATGGCGGTAACCATGCTTATTGGCAATACCCATGCTTTGCCCAGCAGCATTTTTGCGCCATCAAATACTATGGCAAGTATTATTGCCAATGAATTCAGCGAGGCCACCGGTGTGGTTTATACCTCGGCACTTATTGAAATGGCCCTGATGCTTTTTGTGGTAACCACCATTGTAAATATTATTGGCAGGCAAATAATAAAGCGGTTTGAGTACGATGAAAAGTAATATTGAAAAGCTGGTTTACCGCAGGCACCTGCGCGATGTGGTTTTTAAAACCCTGGTGCAGGTACTTACCTTTATGGCAGTGCTGCCCTTATTATTTATCCTGTATTATATTATCAGCAAGGGCATTACCTCTATAAACTGGGATTTTCTTACCCGGTTGCCAAAGCCCGTAGGCGAAACCGGCGGTGGTATATTAAATGCAATTGTGGGTAGTGCGCTTATAATTTTTGTAGCCAGTATTATTGCTATTCCTTTCAGTATTATGCTGGGCATCTATTTAAGCGAAGCCCAAAAAGGCGCGCTTGCTAACTGGGCCCGCATTGGTATTGATACCTTGCAGGGTGTTCCATCTATCGTACTGGGTATTGTGGTTTATGTGTGGGTGGTAAAGCCTACGGGTGGGTTCTCGGGCTTTTCGGGCAGCATTGCCCTGGCCCTGATGATGGTGCCGCCCATTGCCAAGGCCACAGAGGAAACGATGAAACGTGTGCCAACTGGTTTAAAGGAAGCATCGTTTGCGCTTGGGGCCTCATATTATCAAACTATTACCAGGGCTATACTGCCTGCCGCTATAAGCGGCATACTTTCCGGAACCATGCTTAGTATTGCGCGCGTGGCCGGCGAAACGGCCCCCCTGCTTTTTACGGCTTTTGGCAATCCGTACCTGAATGCAAATATGGGCAAGCCCATGAGCAGTATTCCGCTGTTAATTTTTAATTACTCCATTAGCCCTTATGAGGAGTGGCAGAAACTGGCCTGGGGGGCGTCGTTTATACTTATTGCATTTATTTTTATTTTGAATATGCTTACCAAAATTGCCGAGAAGAGGTGGAAAATACAGTTTTAGTTTCGCACGAGGGGCCCAATGAGCATAATGGCAATAATCCGGTTGCTGTGGGGCAGGCTGTACTTA
>DASZPC010000446.1:0-4360 GCA_035550455.1 Chitinophagales bacterium
CCGTTCTGCTATCCTTAATTTTGCACTTCTCGATCTTGGATTGTTTTTCAGCTCCTCTTCCCCTGCTGTTACCGGCTTTTTTGTTACCGGCTTAAATTTTAATTCGTACCTCCCAAAAAAATCTTTCACCGGTTCATCTTCAAAGGCCCCGTGTTTCATGTAGTTTTTCACTAACCGGTCTTCAAGACTGTGGAAACTTATTACTGCCAGCCTTCCACCGGGTTTCAGCACTTCAGCACTTTGTATCAAAAACTCTTTCAGCGCCCCCAGTTCATCGTTCACTTCTATCCTTATTGCCTGAAACACCTGCGAGAGGTATTTCATCAACTCTCCTTTTGCCTGCTGCTCAGCCACCGCCTTCAGGTCGGCTATGGTTTCAAAAGGCCTGGTATTCCTTGCCTCAACTATGGCCTGCGCCAATGTTTTTGCATTCCTTACCTCGCCATACTGCCCCAGCATATTTTGCAACCGCTCTGCATCGTATCCATTCAGCACGTTTGCTGCTGTTGTAGCTGCACTTTTATTCATCCGCATATCCAGCGGCCCTTCAAAGCGGTAACTAAACCCTCTATCGGCAGTATCAAACTGCCAACTCGAAACACCGAGGTCGGCCAGTATGCCGTCAACAGGCATTGCCTCATGCAGGCGCAAAAACCTTTTCATATCGCGGAAGTTGGCCTGGATTAACGTTAGCCTTTTGTCATCCGGCGCATTTTTCAAGGCATCTTCATCCTGGTCAAAGGCAATCAGTTTACCTTTCTTTCCAAGCCTTTTAAGAATTGCTTTTGAATGCCCGCCGCCACCAAAAGTTACATCCACATACAAACCCCCGGGCTTTATTGCAAGGCCCTCCACACACTCATGTAAAAGAACGGACGTATGATACCCTCCTGCCTCCACCAACCCTTTTTTACCTGAAAGGCTTTCTTGTTTATGAGGCTTTGTCTTCATTCAGCGAATCAAGATGTGCAGCGGCTTCATCGGCCAATGCTTGTATATTGGCTATGTTGCCCTGCGTATATTGTTCGTACTTATTAGCATCCCACACCTGCACCCTGTCATTCTTCCCTTTTAGTATCACTTCTTTGTTGCCACCCAGGTATTTCACCAAACTTTTAGCTACTAAAAACCTATCGGCATTATCCATTTCCATTTCGGTTAAGCCCACTGTAATGGCATTAATAAACTGCTGGTGTTTCAGGTTAAAGGGGTTCAGCTTTGCTAAAAGGGCTTCCTGTTTTTCCCAGGTTTTCATGGGGTAAATAACCAGGCAGTCTTCAATATCCTTCGCAATCATAAACCTCGCCCCATCCTCCGCCGGAAATTGCTTACGCAAAGCGGCAGGCATTTTAATGCGCCCTTTGTCGTCCATTGTGCAATCGTATTGTCCGCGGAAAACCATCTTCGTTTATGCTGTTAAAGTGATACAAATTTATACACTTATCCCACTTTACTCCACTTTATTCCACTAAAATAGATAAAATATTTATTAACAAGTAATAATTTGCACTTAATAGCCTTATTTACAATGTAAATCATAGGTGGTAAAAAGTGGTAAACAATACGTTATTAACGCTTGGTGTGGATACAGAATTGCGTTATCCACAGCATTTAAACAGCTTAAAAACAATTTTTAAGCCCTTTGTGGAAAGCATTTAAGCTAAAAGTGGGAGAAACGGGCAAACAGAGGAACACGATGGCTAAGCGTGGCTATAAAACCTAGAGCCGGAAATTATTGATGAAGGAAATTGCCCTTACCAAAAAATAATAAAAACCGATAATGCAGATAATGATGAATACCGGAAAGAGTGTATGCCCATACCGGTTTATATCGAAACTATGGATAAAGCCAACTGTAAAAACGGTAGAGGACTGGATTAATAACAGTATAAAAAGTGTATTCCATCCCTTTTGCAGCAACAACATGATTGCAAACCCCAGCGAGATAATGAAAATGAAAGGGGTAACTAAAAACAGCGGTTTATAAATAAACCTGTCGGTATAGGTTTTTAGTGGTGAGTTTAGCCGCATAGTAACTATAACCGAAGAGGCATAACAGCGATATTGATTAATCGTATTATTGCTTAAATACCCAAGCCCCGTAGCAAGCCGGTACGACTCCTGGTATTCGAGGTTGTTATCATACACCTCTGCCACCGGCACCCGTTTATTAATAGCGAAACTGAAATAATATGTAAGCGTTTGCTTTACTGCTTTTGTTATAAACGGCCAAGGCCTTTTTAACAACGATTTCCGAAGAATGCTGTTGTAAATATCCCATCCGTATTTGCCTTCAATCATTTTTGATGTGGCACCAAACTGGTGAGAATCAAAATCAAAACCCACCAGCGAAAAATCGGGGGAAGGTTCTATACGGCTGTTCAAATCATTAATAGCCGCAGTTTGAGTTTCATTATAAATACCGGCGCCTGCACAGGCTTTAATTATTTTGGCGTTCACATAAAAAAAATTCCTCCCCACAAAGTAGCGCGACAAAACATCGGCATGGTTGCGCCCCCTTTGCACTAAAAACAAAAGCATCAGTAAGGCCAGGTTAACCATCACCAGTTTTTTACGCTGCTGTGCCGAAGTATCTCCTGCTTTTAAATACAGGAAAAATGCCCAGGCAATAACTAATGCACTGCCCGGTGCAAACTTAGGTATTGTAAACCCCAGAAAAACCAGTGTAAGCGCCAACGCTGTTAATACATAACCCGAACGCCTGCACGAGAACCGGTATATCAAAAGCGTTAATAAACCGGTAAAAAATAAGATGAGCCCTTCGGGCCTAATGGTGTGTTCTAATTTTATGAAGCAGGGGCATAAAGCTAATGCGGCAACACAAATGGTAATTAGCAGCAAACTTAAAACAGGGTGTGTTTTTCCAAAAAGCTTAAACAGGGTATAAGCAATAAACACAAGGCCAGCTATAGCCATACAATGCTGCACAACAGCAACAGTATTTAACGAGCCTGTAGGGCCAATACAAAGCAAAGCAAAGAGCGGATAGTATAGGCCGCGGGCATTGAGTGGAAGAAATTTAGCCCCGTGTAAAAAATTCATGGCGGGGCCCAGGTAACCATCAATGTCGCTATCAATAAAAACCAGCGCAGGAAGCCGAAAGCGCAAAAACACGGCCGTGCAAAACACTGCTGCCAGGGTAAAATATAAAATTGCCTTTATGCTTTTGTACAAAAGTTGCTGCATATCCGGCGTTGGTTCAGTAATTAACCAGCTATAGCTTTTATACCCGGTAGCTCTTTACCCTCAAAATATTCGAGCATGGCGCCACCACCGGTACTTACATAGCTAACCTTATCGGCCAGGCCAAATTGATGCACAGCCGCCACCGAATCGCCCCCGCCCACCAGGCTAAAAGCCCCCTGCTGCGTGGCTTCGGCCACCGCTTGCGCCACCGCTTTAGTACCGCTTTGGAATTTTTCCATTTCAAATACCCCCATAGGGCCGTTCCACAAAATGGTTTTAGAAGAAAGGATAACCTGGGTAAAATCGTAAACAGCATTGTTGGCAATATCAAGGCCCATCCAGCCATCGGGTATTTCGTTACTGTTTGCCGTGCCGGTATTGGCGTTGGCATCAAACTTATCGGCAGTAACACTATCAGCGGGCAAAACCAGGTTAACGCCTTTTGCTTTTGCCTTATCCATTAAATCAAGCGCTAATTGCAGTTTGTCTTCTTCCACCAGCGAGCTGCCAATTTTGCCGCCCATGGCTTTAAAAAAGGTATAAGCCATACCCCCGCCAATAAGTATATTATTGGCTTTATCTAACAGGTTTTCAATAATCAATATCTTATCCGAAACCTTGGCCCCGCCTAATATGGCGGTAAAAGGCTTTTCGGCGCTCCTTAAAACCCGGTCGGCATTTTTAACCTCGCTGGCCATCAGGTAGCCAAACATTTTATGGGCATCGTCAAAATAATTGGCAACAATAGTGGTAGAGGCATGCGCCCTGTGCGCAGTACCAAAAGCATCGTTTACATATACATCGCCGTGCTTTGATAACTTTTCGGCAAAGCCTGCATCGCCCTTTTCTTCTTCTTTATAAAACCTCAGGTTTTCCAGCAAAAGCACCTCGCCGGGCTTTAAGGCACCCGATGTTGTAAATGCCGCTTCGCTAATACAATCATCAGCAAATTTTACTTCCAGCCCTAATAATTCCGAGGTGCGTTTTACTGCATGCTTCAGGGTAAACTTAGCATAATCAATGCCTCCATCTTCTTTCAGCTTTTTTAATGGCCTGCCCAGGTGGCTCATTAAAACCACGCTGCCGCCATCCTTCAATATTTTATTAATGGTAGGCAGGGCCCCCCTAATACGGCTATCGTCGGGTATATTAT
>DASZPC010000447.1:0-2382 GCA_035550455.1 Chitinophagales bacterium
GTATATGTTTTCTTTTGGCTACCCATTTTACAGGCACTTATTATGAATACTAAAATCAGGAAAGGATATTTTTTCATGGCAGGTATTAAGGTATTAAACGGTATCTATTTTATTGATTTTACAGAGCCAGCCTAAATGGCCGGTATGTGTACTCTCATGCCTTATGGCATGTTGAATCATCATCCGGTTGGTTTTAATACCTCCAAAACCTATACCCAGGGGGTTATCAGCAGCTATTGTGGTATCATCAATGGTAAGCAGATGGGCCATGGCCTTTTCATGCACCAGTTTAAGGGCGTCAAGCACAGTGCGCATATCATGTTGCTTATCATGCAGGGTGCCGTTGCTGCTTATATTGTAATGTTCCAGCCATTCAATATTAACAGCTTCGCCACCGGTAGCTTTAATAATTAAAAAGTTTTCAGCCCAGGTTAAGTGCGATGCAAGCCATATTACATTATTCAGCCGTACACCGTTTACCTCCCAATGCAGGTAAGGGTCCACAGGTTTTAATAGGCTCAGGTACCATTTATTCAGGTCGCGAGCTTTCTGGAAGGTATCGGCCAGTATAGTGGCCTCCGTATTTGCCATGTACAAATTTTTGCGGCAATATAGGAATTGCAGGCAATTTGCTGCTTAACGGAAAGTTAAAGCCCTTTTACCACCGTTTGCCAAAATGGGCCGCCAGGTAAACCCCAAATTGGTAAAAGCGGTTAGAGTCGTTGAGCATAATGGGCAGGCGCTTGTAGTAAACATCCAGCATTACCCCGGCTTCAATGGCTTTTACAAATTCATCTTTGGTACCCCAATCGAAATTAAGGCCTAATTTGCCATGCAGACCAACTACCGGCTGCATTTGGTTCAACCCATAGCGGGTGGGGGCTGCATCGGCTATCGAATCTTTATTCAAAAACAGCGATGCATTAGCTGCTGAATAACGCTCTGGTTGTATAACATAGCCCGCATCGGTAGAATGGACAACATCAAGGTAATAGGGCTTCAACAACCCCAGCGCCACCCCGCCAAATGCTACTAACGTAAGGCGCACCCCGTTTTTATCGGCCTTATCGGCTATGGTGCGTTTAATACCGTAGTTAACCCTAATAGTATGGAAATGATTATCAAGCCCAAAAATAAAATCGCGGCCATCCTGTATCTGGGCTTTTTGCTTTTTCCACCTGTAGTCAACATAATAAGTGTATTCTACCTGTAACAAACGTGTTTTAAACATATCCTTTATCCAGCCATATTCTCCATACACAGTTACTCCGTTACTTTGAATCCTGAATCCACCCGAGGCCTCATGCTTATATTGATAATCGCGCAGGTCAATCTGCTTCTGGCCCCCATCCTGTGCAAACAAGCTGAAGCAAAGCGTTATAAGAAGAAATAACAAGGCTGGTTTACGGGCCATGGCTGTTTAATATTACAAACTTAAACGAAATACTTTTGTTTTAAGTTTGCCTGCCAAAAAATTTAGTTGTATGACCTCGAAAGTTATTTATGATGGTAATTTACGTACCCGGCTTACGCATGTTTACTCGGGTACCGAAATTACCAACGATGCCCCACTGGATAACCAGGGCCTGGCACAAAGCTTTTCGCCTACTGATTTATGCGCCACATCATTAGCAAGTTGTATGATAACTATTATGGGCATTAAAGCCCGGGATATGGGGTTGGACCTTACCGGTACCGAAATTGAAGTTACCAAGGTAATGGCAGCCAACCCACGCCGAATTGCCGAAATACAAGCTACGTTAAGATTTCCCCAAAACAATTTTACGGAACGCGATAAGGCCGTACTGGAGGCAGCCGGGCGTAACTGTCCGGTGTCAAAATCGCTGCATCCCGATATAAAGCAGGAGCTAACTTTTATATGGTAAACTAAAAAGGATATGATAATTGATTTGAGAAGCGATACGGTTACCCGCCCCGGCAAGGCCATGCTGGAAGCTATTATAACCGCCGAGTTGGGGGACGATGTATTTGGCGAAGACCCTACTGTTAAAAAGCTGGAGGGAAAAACCGCCTCTATGTTTGGTATGGAAGCCGGTTTATTTTGCCCATCAGGCACCATGACCAACCAGATTGCTGTAAAAGCGCACACCCAGCCTTTAGATGAAATTATTTGCGATAAAATTTGCCATATCTATAATTACGAAACCGGTGGTTGGGCCTTCCATTCGGGGGTTTCCATAAGGCTTACCGAAGGCGAACGTGGCATTATGAATGTAAAGCAGATTGAAGAATTAATATTGCCCGATTTCGACTGGCTGCCCAATACCCGCATGGTGGCTATTGAAAATACCGTAAATAAAGGCGGCGGCAGCGTTTATACGATAGAGCAGATGAAAGCCATTTCTGATTTCTGCCGTGCCA
>DASZPC010000448.1:0-4034 GCA_035550455.1 Chitinophagales bacterium
CGCTTTATTTTTTATCGTCGTTGATGTAAAATGAAAGCGCACCTGACGGGCATTTTTTAACCTGTTCAACAATTTTTTCGGTATCGGCGCCGTGCATGTTTATCCAGGGGCTTGCTTTAGTATTAAATACATCGTGCAGCCCACGCACACAATTAGCTGAGTGGATGCAAAGCCCGTTTTTCCAAACAACGGTTACTTCGCCATTGGTATATTCTTTAATAAGATTTTTGGGGTCCATACTGAGTTTTATTTTCGGAAGTTAACCAAACCTCAATCGGAAAATAACAAAAAGCGTAGAAACAAGACGCCGCGACCCTGGGGGTTGCGGGTATAATCAAGTATTACCGAGCCTAACTTATCATTCTTAAACTCGAGGCCCTGTAGTTTACCTCTGTTACCAATAGGTTTCATTACCCAACCCTCTGTAGGGGTAAAGTTTTCTTTCAACATCAGTTCAAATTGCTGGTAAGGGCCTTCAAAAGCCTGGTCGGGCTCATAACCTTCCTTTATTACCGAAACAAAATCGGCCTGTGAACTGGCAAAGGGAAAGTTGTAAACCATGTTGTAGCTCTCGCCCGGTATTTTAATGGTAGTGTTAAAAGCGTATTTATAATTCCAGAAGTTTTCCTGGTTACGTGAATCAAGTTTTGCAGTACCAAATTGCGAACTGCGCCATGAGCGGAAAACATCCATAATACCTTTTTTAAAAGGACTGGTAGGTATTGCGGTTCTTGTTGTTTGGGTGCCGTTGGTTTTAGATTGCTGCGAATTGAATTGGGTACTTTCCAAAGCACGCCTTTGCTGTTCAATTTTATCTTTTTCGTGCGTGTTTGCGGGAACAGTATAAACAGTTTTTGCAACCGGGGTGGCTGGCCTGGGTGCCGTGCTAACCGGTGCAGGTTTTACAGGTGATGGTATTGGGGTGGCTTTACGGGCCTCCACATAAAATTTTAAGGAAGAAATTTGCCCGAAATATAACCGGTTGAAAGTTGCCTCTACAGCAATATCGCCATTGTTAAATTTAAGGGTGCTTTTGCCTAATATGCTGTAGCCGCCATTCATGCGGGCATTTAAAGTAGTGGTATCATCGCTCATGGAAATGCCGAAAGGCAGGTGCGATGCAAATTTATGATAGTCGGTGCCTGCCAGTTCCTGATCCTGGCAAATGATAAGAACGCTCTCTACCTTTCCGGTGGCATCGTTTATATTCAGTTTCATACCGCCGTATGCGTTCTGAAAATCTTTATCTAACATCCAGAATTGCTGATAATCTTTAAACTGCTGTGAGTTTTTGCTGGCGCCCAAAATGGAAAGCATATTGTTGCCAGAGTAATCGGCAGCAAAGGAATTTACACAAAGAAACAGCAGCGCAAGCTGCGTTAGCATCACTTTCTTCACTGGTAAAACATTATTTTCTGCACCCGAAGATATTGTTTACTTTAAACAATATGGTTTGTGGTGGTTAATTTTATCACCACCATTACTGTTACTAAATCATACAAAAGTACAGTGGCATGGCTTTCATTTTTTACGCAGTTTCCGTTCGTCTTGTTGTACTTCTTTGTTTAAAGTATACAACGAACTGTTGCGCTTAACATTGCTAATGCCTAAATTTTGTGCCAGGGTTATTTTACCGGCGCCATGTTTATTTTTTAGCTCATCAATCGCTTTATATAATAGTATGTCCTTTTCGCGGTCGTCAAACAAGTTAATCTGGTAACTGCCTTCTGTCAAGTCTGAAAATTTAACACCAATCAGCCTTACTTTTCTTTCGCGGTCGTAAAAATCATCGAACAGGTGCAGGGCTTTCTCCATTAATATTTTTGAATTGGAGGTAAAAGGGATGGCCATTTGTTTGGTATGGGTTGAAAAATCGCTGTAGCGTATTTTTATAGCCACGCACGAGGACAGTTTTTTATCGCTGCGTAATTCAAAAGCCAGTTTTTCTGAAAGCGAGATAATTACTTTTTTCAGCCAGTTGGCATCGTTGGTATCCGTATCAAAAGTGCGTTCGCTGCTCATTGATTTTGGGTCGTGGTAGGGGTGTACCTCGCCATTATCAATACCATTGGCGCGGTTCCATAAAAAAGTACCATGCCGCCCTAACCAGTTTTGCAGAGCCTGATGCGGAAAGCTGCGCAACTGTGCTATAGTATCGATCCCTTTTGCTTTTAAAAAAGCGCTGGTTTTATCACCGCACATCGGGATTTTTGAAACAGGGAGCGCATCGAGAAAATCCTGCTCTTTGCCGGGTTCAATCATATACTGGCCATTTGGCTTGGCTTCATTGGTAGCCATTTTAGCCAGCATTTTATTTACCGAAAGCCCGAACGAAATAGGCAGGTTGGTTTCGTCAATTATTTTTTTGCGTAAAGCCGTACTCCATTCATATACCCCAAAAAAACGCTCCATACCGGTCAGATCAATATAAAATTCATCAATTGAGGCTTTTTCAAACAAGGGCGCGCGTTCAGCAATAATATCGGTTACCATGCCCGAAAACCGGCTATACTCATGCATATGCCCGCTTACAAAAATGCCCTGCGGGCACAGCCTGCGCGCTTTTACAATAGGCATGGCGCTATGCACGCCAAACTTTCGGGCCTCGTAGCTGCACGATGAAACCACCCCCCGGTTGCTGGTGCCCCCTACAATTACAGGCTTGCCAATAAGGCTTTTATCGAACAGCCTTTCCACTGAAACGAAAAAAGAATCGAGGTCTAAATGCAGAATAGCCCTTTGCATAAAATATTAGCATGAAAATACTAAAAATTTTCGCTTATTTTTGCCATTGAAACTAAAATGGTTAGCCATGGATTTTATAACATCGAACCTTAAGTTTTTAAGGAAACTGAAGAACTGGACCCAAAGTGATTTGGCAGAAGAACTTGACATTAAGCGCTCGCTGGTAGGGGCTTATGAAGAGGGAAGGGCAAGGCCTACTTACGAAACGTTATATGCGCTCTCGCAAATCTTTAAGTACTCTATTGACAGCCTGATAACTAAGGACCTGAGGCAAACCGAAAAGGTGGCCCTGTTTAATGAGGAGCAGTTAAACAGCGCTGTAACCGGCAAAAACCTGCGTGTACTGGCAATAACGGTTGATAAAAAGGATAATGAAAACATTGAGTTAGTGCCGGTAAAAGCTGCCGCCGGTTATTTAACCGGTTATGCCGACCCTACTTATATTAAAGAGCTGAATAAATTCCGCCTGCCGTTTTTGCCTTCGGGCACCTACCGGGCCTTTGAAATTAAAGGCGATTCGATGTTGCCTGTGCAGCCGGGTTCGGTGATTGTGGGCGAATACATGGATAACTGGAAAACAATTAAAGACGGCCACACCTACATTATCATATCCAAACATGATGGAATAGTTTACAAGCGCGTGTTTAACCAGATTGAAGAAAACGGCACCCTTACTTTGCGCAGCGATAATGTTTCGTACCCGGCATACTCTATCAAGATAGACGAGGTGCTGGAGATATGGCGGGCAGTGCTCAACATCAGCTATCTTAACAAAGGCAGCGACCTATCGTTTCAAAATATCCTGCACTTAATGCAGGAATTAAAAAAGGATGTTGATGAGTTGAAGACGAATTAAGCTTCATCGATTCGCATTTTTCTTTTCCTCCATTTTTTTCAGGTCGAGTTTGCGGCTGTTGCGCTCCATATCATCGGGGTCGTCCATCTTCGGCGCGTTTTTTAAAGCCTTCCAGTTAAAGTTGGCATCCATTGGTGTTAGTGCTTTTTGCGGGTCGAAGATACGTTTATCAACTTCCAGGGCATCATAAGGCGTATAATCAGGCTGGTCGGTAAACATATCGCTCATATCAGTAGCACCGGCATCAAACTGGTTTACATAGGGCACCCCCAGTATATTCCAAAAGGTTTTAAACATGCTGCCAAAGCTGTAATGCACATGGCCTACATTATCTTTTTTAGCATAGGGCGAAATAAGCATACAAACACTGCGGTGGGCATCCACATCGTCTACGCCGCCTTGCGGGTCATCTTCGGTTACCACTATCATCATG
>DASZPC010000449.1:0-1955 GCA_035550455.1 Chitinophagales bacterium
CAAAATCATAGAAGATGCCAACGAGCGATGAGCTAACAGCTATGGCAATTACCGAACGTATAAGGTGCCAGCGTAATGCCTCTACATGGTCAAAGAAGCCCATTTCGGCTTCAGGGTTTTCGTTATCCCGCCCAAACATGGCGCGAATGTAGGAGAGTTTAGCTGATTAGTAAATGGCAATTTTAAGTAAGTGGCCCGTTAACTACTGTGCCCCATTCAGGATGTTAAAAATCTCCTTCATGTCTGGGGTAAGCACTATGTCAATCCGGCGGTTTTTGCTACGGCCCTCCGCAGTTTCATTGCTTTCCACCGGAAAAAGGTCGCTATGCCCGGCCGGAGTTACCCTTCGGCCATCAACACCGTTATCGTCAACCAGTATTTTAGTTACCGTAGAGGCGCGCATTACACTTAAATCCCAGTTGCTGTTAATAGGGCTGCTGGTGGTGGAAACATATTTTTTGTTATCGGTATGGCCTTCCACCATTATAGATATATCGGGGTTTTTATTCAGTACCTCGGCAATTTTCTTTAAAGCCTGTTTACCACGTTCTTCAACCGTGTATTTACCGGTGGCAAAAAGCAGCTTATCGCTAAGGGCCACATATACTTTGCCGTCTTTTTCATAAACGGTTAAATCGCCCGAGCCGAAATCGGTAAGCGCATCCAGCATTTTTTTCTTTAAGGCTTCAACAGCTGAATCCTTGCGCGCTATCAGCGATTGTAATTCGCGTACTTTAGCATCGCGCTCATCCAGGTCCTGGCTTAGCTTATCCAGTTCCTGGCTTTTGGCCATCAGGTCTTTTTCCTTTTCGGCCAGTTCTTTCATCAGCTTGTTTTTTTCAGAGGCTGAAGAGTTCATTATTTCATTCAGCTTATCTTTTACCTTGTCGCAAAGTGCATCCGATTCGGACTTCAGGTCGTTCAGTTTTTTGTTTTTATCGGTTAGGGAGGCATTATCATCTTTTAACTTTTGAATCTGGTCGTTCAGGTTGGCAATCTGCTTGTTCAGGTCGTCAATACTTCCGTTGGCGGCATTCAGTTTATCGTTGCAATCGTTTTTCTCGGCAAGGTATTTATTGGCCAGGGCCATTTGCTCATCATATTTCTTTTTTCCCACCAGGCATGATGACAATGAAAAAAGGCAAATAGCTACTACGGGTACTAAAAACTGGTTTCTCATAAAGCGTGATTTTGTGGCTAAAGTAGGGTGCTGGTAAATGGACTTATAACCTAGTATGAACGCGGTTTTTGTTAAAGTATATTTTTCTAAACAAAAAGTTATGCAGAATCGGATTTAACATTATTTTCACATTCCTTTTTTACAACGGACACAATTTAATTTGCCCATGAAGAAACTTAACGCGGTTGTAAGTGCTATGCTATTGGTGTTTACAGTGTTTACCGCTGACGCACAAACCACAAACAATGTAGGTATTGGAACCACCGCCCCTAATGCCAGCGCAGCACTTGATATTACATCCAACAATCAGGGTTTACTGGTGCCAAGGCTCAGTGCTGTGCAAATTGGCCAGATTACCGCACCCGCCAACGGCCTTTTGGTATATAATATTGATAGCGGATGTTTTTACTATTACAACTCAGCCGCATGGATTTCGTTATGCCAGGCAGGCCCACGTGGTATTACCGGCCCCACCGGCGCCAATGGTGCTGCGGGTACTAACGGCGTAACCGGCGCTACCGGCCAGGCAGGTGTAAACGGTGTAACCGGCCCACAAGGCGTAGCCGGTAACGATGGCGCCACCGGGCCTACTGGTCCTACCGGCCCGCAGGGCCCGGCAGGTATCAACGCTTCAACAGGCGCACAAGGGCCTACCGGTGCTAATGGCGCTACAGGCCCCACCGGCCCTACTGGTTCAAATGGTGTTACCGGTGCAACCGGCGCAACTGGTGCAACCGGCGCTGCAGGTTCTAACGGCGCCAATGGCGCTACCGGG
>DASZPC010000450.1:0-5236 GCA_035550455.1 Chitinophagales bacterium
AACTGCCCATACCCCACAGCCGCAAACGAAGACGTTTGCACCACGCGCTTTACACCGGCATCGCGCGCAGCTTTTAATACACGCAGTGCGCCCTCGCGGGCGGGTATTATCAGTTCATCTTCATGCTTTGGAACCGTAGGCGGAAAAGGCGATGCCACATGTAACACATAATCGCAACCGGTTACTGCTTCCTTCCAACCGGCATCGGCGGTAAGGTCGGCAATGGCAAAGGTAAGCCTGCCGCCGGGTTCAATACCAACGCTTTTCAGCATGGCCAATACACCGGCTTCGCGTTTTTGCGAGCGCACTGTAGTCCTTACTTTATATCCGGCTTCCAGCAATTTTACAATACAGTGTATGCCTACAAAACCGGTGCCGCCGGTAACCAGTACCAGCTCGTTTTTTAAAGCTGCGCTTTCACTTGTATTTGTCATATTTTTAATGTTTTACCGGGAAATATTTGCGTTTGTATAACCCATCGGGTAGACGGGCATTGGCTGAAAATATTTTCCCTTGTTTGGCCTAAAACTATTCACCGATACTGAAATCCACACAGAGAACCAGCTTGTGGACAGGTGCTTGGTCGAAAATCTTACATTTATCCAAATATTTGGCATGGCGCACCACGAAGAACATTTTGAAAGCTCGGAGCTGGTAAAAGATATTGTTATTGGCATGGCCGATGGCCTTACCGTGCCTTTTGCTTTAGCAGCAGGCCTTAGCGGCGCTGTTGATTCAAGCGCCATTATCATTACTGCCGGGCTTGCCGAAATTGCCGCCGGTAGTATAGCTATGGGCCTGGGCGGTTACCTGGCCGGGCGCACCGAGGTTGACCACTACAACTCCGAATTACAGCGCGAGTATATGGAGGTTGACAAATTTCCGGATAAAGAAAAAGCCGAAGTAATTGAGGTGCTGGAGCAATTTGGCGTAAGCACCGCCAGCAGCCGCGAAATTACCGAGCAAATGGCAAAGGACAAGGAAAAATGGGTGCAGTTTATGATGCGCTTTGAACTTGGCCTTGAAAAACCCGATGAAAAACGCGCCACCAAAAGCGCACTGAATATTGGCGTGGCCTATGTAGTAGGCGGCCTGGTGCCTTTAGCGCCTTACTTTTTTGCCCACGATGCACATACCGGCCTGCTTATTTCAGTAGGCATAACCCTGGCAGCGCTTTTTGTTTTCGGTTTTCTTAAAGCCCGTGCGTTGGGGCAGCCTACGTTTTCGGGGGCTGTTAAAACAGCCCTTATTGGCGCCCTGGCAGCCGGGGCTGCGTATGGGCTGGCCCGCTTAATACAGGCGCGCTGAACCTTACCGCATTTACTGTGTTAATACACCTTTGAATTTTTATTTTCGCGCCACAAAAACCAGCGTATGGCAAAAGTAAAAGTAGGATTGGTGCAAATGAGCTGCGTTAAAGAAACACAGCCTAACCTTGATAAAGCGATTAAAGGCATAAGGGAGGCCGCCGCTAAAGGCGCACAGATAGTCTGCCTGCAGGAGCTTTTTACCTCGCTTTATTTCTGCGATGTGGAAGATTACGAAAATTTTAAACTGGCCGAGCCAATACCCGGCCCCACTACCGATGCTTTAAGCAAAATAGCAGCCGAGCTGGATGTGGTTATTATTGCTTCGCTGTTTGAAAAACGTGCACAGGGCCTTTACCACAATACCACGGCCGTAATTGATGCCGGTGGAAAATATTTAGGCAAGTACCGCAAAATGCACATCCCTGATGACCCTGCTTATTTTGAAAAATTCTATTTCACACCCGGCGATTTGGGGTATAAGGTTTTTGATACAAAATACGGCAGGCTTGGCGTGCTTATTTGCTGGGACCAATGGTACCCCGAAGCGGCACGCATTACCGCTTTAATGGGCGCCGAAATTTTATTTTACCCCACTGCTATTGGCTGGGCAACCACGCAGGATGAAGCCACCAATACCGAACAATATAATGCCTGGCAAACAATACAACGCGCCCATGCCGTGGCTAACGGCGTGCATGTGGTTAGTGTAAACCGTGTTGGTTTTGAGCAGGATGATAAAATGAAATTCTGGGGCGGAAGTTTTGTAGCTAACCCGTTTGGAAAGCTGCTGCATCTTGCCCCACATGATAATGAGGAAATTGCCGTGGTGGAAATTGATACTGCTAAAACCGATTTTTACCGCACACACTGGCCTTTTATGCGCGATAGGCGTATTGATTCGTATAACCCTATTACAAAAAGATTTATTGACGAGGGTTAATACCGCTCACCCGTTTATTAATTATGGAAAATTCCACACCTAAAGAACTGGGATATTCTTTCCCTGCCGAATTTGCACTTCAACGCGCCATGTGGTTATCATGGCCGCACAAAGAGGCTTCATGGCCGGGCAAAATTGAAACCATATACAAGCCTTACAGCCAGTTTATAAAATTGATAGCCGAAAGCCAGCAGGTTTGCATTAACGTGAACGATGAGGCTATGAAACAGTTTGCACTGCAACATTTGCAAACCGCTAATTGCAACCTTGCTAATATAAAATTCTACCTGCACCCCACTAACGATGCCTGGTGCCGCGACCATGGCCCGGCCTTTATTATAAATCAAAAAGAAAATAAGAAGGCTATTATTGACTGGAACTACAACGCCTGGGGCGATAAATACCCACCCTACGATTTGGACGATGTTATCCCCACACTTATTGGCGAAAAGTTGAACCTGCCCGTTTTTTATCCCGGCATTATTATGGAGGGAGGTTCGGTGGAGTTTAATGGCAAAGGCACCTTGCTTACCACCACCTCATGCCTGCTCAACAAAAACCGAAACCCGGAATTAACACAGGCGCAAATAGAAAAGTACCTGATTGATTATTACGGCGTTGACAATGTTTTATGGCTTGGCGATGGCATAGTGGGCGATGATACCGATGGCCATATTGATGACCTTACCCGCTTTGTAAATGAAGACACCGTAGTAACGGTTATTGAAGAAAACAAAAGCGATGAAAATTATACCCCGCTAAAGGAAAACCTTCAAACACTAAAAACCATGCGCCTTGAAAACGGCCGGCAAATGAATATTGTTGAACTGCCCATGCCGCATGAGGTAACTTATGAAGGCCAGCGCCTGCCTGCTTCTTATGCCAACTTTTACATTGGTAACGAATATGTGGTAGTGCCCACCTTTCGCGATGATAAAAATGATGTGCGGGCTGTTGATATACTCCAGTCGTGTTTTAAAACACGCAAAGTGGTGGGTATTGATTCCACTGATTTGATTTGGGGCCTTGGTAGTTTCCACTGCCTTTCGCAACAGGAGCCAGCGCTTTAAAAAGGGTTTTGCAGCGCCGGGTTATGCAAAAAGCTGGTGTCGGTAAGCGTGTTTAAAAAGCTAAGCAGTTCTTCTTTTTCTTTTTCGGTTAAGTGCATACCGCCATTGCTGTGCTGGTCGGCCCTCTTTTCGGGCGAAAGGTGGATAACAATATTCGGGTCAACAGTTGGTGAATAATGCAGGCTATCGCTGTAAAAATCTATTACCTTCCTTAATGTTTTAAAGCGGCCATCGTGCATGTAGGGTGCGCTTACCGCCACATTGCGCAACGATGGCGTCCTGAACAAACCGTAATCGCTTTCATTATGGGTTATGCTACCCCGCCCTGCATCTTTAAAATCCTTTATGTTATCTACTTTATCCAGGCCATTGTTATGAAAACGGCTATCGGTAAATAAAAAAGTACGGCCAATAGAACGGTGGCACTGTATGCAATCGCCAGTACGCAGCGAAAACACCTTATTGTAACCATCCGCTTCTTCCTGTGTAAATTTTGCCTGCCCGCGCATTACACTGTCAAACCGGGAGTTACACGATACCGCCGATAAAAGAAATTCTTCCATAGCAAGGTTTAGTTTTGTGGCGGTAACTACCCCCGGCCTGCCAAAGGCTTTTTTGTACAAGCACATATCGGTGGTATCGCCTTCAACATATTTTACGGCCTTTACGGTATCAAGTGCCAGTTCGTGCGCAAAAGCATCCTGTGCCTGCTGCTGTAAAGTGGATGAGCGTCCATCCCAAAAATAAGCGGTAAGCCAGGCAAGGTTTTGCAGCGGCTGCGCATTGCGGGTGGTCATCCCGGTTTCGTTCATGCTTAAAGCCACGCCGGGGTCAGAAAAAGCATATTCAAGCCGGTGGCACGAAAAGCAGGATTTCTTCCCATCCTTTGATAAATGAACATCATAAAACAACCTTCTGCCCAACTCAATGCCCTCCACCGTCAGCGAGTCGGCATAGGGGGCACGTGGCTTACCCAGCAGGTTCGTAACGGGTAGGTTGTATTTCGTTCCTTTGTAGTCGCTTTCCTTTTCATGCGCGCCATTATGGCATGATTGCAGTATAGCAGTAATCAACAATAGCAATCCCCAAAAAATGCTGGCTGGTTTTCTCATTAAAATAGCACAAGGCACTAAGATAAGCACATACCGCTTAAACTGCTATTGAAGTTTATCAGGCAGGTTTTAGTATGGGTCTTTCAGGTCCGGATTATTCAGGTAAACATAGTCGGTCATACTGTTAATCAAATCAATTAAAGCCTCTTTATCATATTCCGAAAGGTGCATTCCACCATGTTGCAATGCTGCGCCGGTGCTGTCTTTATCAAAGTGTTTCAGCATAAAACTTTCAAGGTACGGCGAAAACTGAAGGCTATCGCTATAAAAATCTATCACTTGCCGCAGGGTTTTATACCGGGCATCGTGCATATATGGCCCGCTAACAGCCACATTACGAAGTGATGGCGCTTTAAATAAGCCATAATCAGAGGGGTTACCGGTTATAGCACCACGTCCCGGGTCTTTATAATCGGTATAAACCCTAGCACTGTCAAGTGCATTATTGCGAAAGGGGTGTACCGCATCGTACAGCAAATCGTTGTTACCGTAGGCATGGCAATGGGAACATTCGCCTAATTCTTGCGTAAAGACAGAATCAAAACCATATCGTTCTTTGGCAGTAAAATGTTCTTCCCCTCTTTGTACGCTATCAAATCTTGAATTATAGGAAACTGCAGAGAGCAAAAACTCCTGCACAGCCAGGTAAATTCTATTTGCAGTGATTGCTCCGGGCCTGCCAAAAGCCTTTTTAAACAGGTACACATCTACACTATCGCCCTCCAGCGTTGTAATGGCATTGGTAACGTTCATACCCAGTTCGTGTTGAAAAGCATCTTCTGCCTGTGCCGCAGCGGTAGGTTG
>DASZPC010000451.1:0-3396 GCA_035550455.1 Chitinophagales bacterium
AGAGAAAATACCCAGCGGCGCTGAAGCGATGATAAAGGCCGGGGTACTTGAAAACCCGAAGGTGGAAAAGATATTCGGGCTGCATGTTTCGCCGGAACTGGAGGCGGGCAGTTTTGGGTTCCATACGGGTAATTTTATGGCCTCGAGCGATGAAATTTATTTAACTGTTACCGGAAAGGGCGGCCACGCAGCGATGGTACCGCCTGCGCAAAATGCGCTGCTAATTGCCGCAGAAATTTTACTGGCGCTTAAAGAACTGAACAACCCCACTGCACCGGTGGTGCTTTCGTTTGGAAAGATTGAAGGCAAAGGCGCTACCAATGTAGTACCTGATACCGTTGAAATTGCCGGTACGCTGCGCTGCTTTGATGAAGAAAAAAGGTTTAACGAACTGCACCCGAAGATTAAAGCCGTATGCCAGGAAGTAGCGAATAAGCACGGGGCAAATTGCGATGTAAATATTTTACAGGGTTACCCGGTGCTGGTAAACAATGAACCACTTACTGCCGCTGTAAAAAAACTGGCACAGGAATTTGCCGGAAATGAAAACATACTGGAAATACCCACCCGCATGGGCAGCGAGGATTTTGCCTACTATACCCACCAGGTACCGGCCTGTTTTTACAGGTTGGGCGTGGGCAACAAAGCCAAAGGGATTACCTCGGGCATACACACGCCCACCTTTAATATTGATGAAGATGCGCTGAAAATGAGCATCGGGCTGATGGCATGGATAGCGCTGAAGTCAATATGATAATTTGCTGACGGTTGAATGCAAAAAACCAATAAAACAGTAAGCGAAAAGCTATACTATTTCCTCAGGTTTAGCGGTAACAGTTAAATGGTTAGTGCTTTTTAACCTTGTAAACAGACCGGAAGTTTTGGGCACTTCGTATTCAAAGAAATATTGAAGCGCCAGTAGTTTCGAGTTCAAAAATTCAGCGCTGTATTTTTTGTCGCCTGCCTGTTTCAGTTCCTCTACCTTAATACCTTGTTTTAACCATTGCCAGCCAATAGCCAGTATGCCGAAAAGTTCGAGGTATAAAGTGGCATCGGACAGAAATACTTCGGGGCCTTCTTTCTGTGCAACGCCTAACAAGTACATGGTAAGTTCCTGCAACTTCATAAATTTTTGCAGCAGGGTTTCGGCGTAAGGCTTCAGCGGTTCGTATTTTTTGGCGGCCTCCGCATCTTTCATTATTTCCTGTGCCAGCAACATCGTTGCTTTGCCATTTTGCAACAGCACTTTACGGCCCAGCAAATCCATGCCGTGAATAGCGGTGGTACCTTCGTGGATGGCATGGATGCGTGTTTCGCGGAAAAACAATTCGGCCATATATTCTTTGGTAAAGCCATAGCCGCCAAAACATTGCAAACCGGCACTGGTGGTAAGTATGCTCATTTCAGCCGGATACGATTTTACCACCGGTGTAAGCAACTCGAGCAAAAGGAAATTGTTTTCTTTTTCTTCGCCTTCAGCAGCGTGCCAATTATCGAAATATATGCAGGCCTGCATTACTAACGAGAGAGAGCCTTCTACCACTGCTTTTTGGAAAAGCAACATGCGCTTTACATCGGCATGGTTAATGATGGGCGTTTGCGGTTTTGAGGGGTCTTTCTCGGTCAGCTTTCTTCCCTGTGAGCGCACGTTGGCATATTCCAGCGAGTTATAATACGCCGCTGATGCAATCGCAGTAGCCTGCAATCCCACGCCAATACGGGCTTCGTTCATCATCTGGAACATATAGCTAAGGCCTTTGTGCGGTTCGCCCACCAACCATGCATGGCAATCGTTTTGCTCGCCCATTATCAGGTGGGCAATAGGGGCGCCGTGATAGCCCATTTTATGAAATAAGCCCGCCGTATTCACATCGTTAAATTCAAGGCTTCCGCTTTCGGTGGGGCGCATACGCGGCACCACAAAAAGCGAAATGCCCTTAGTACCCGCCGGCGCCCCTTCTATGCGCGCCAGCATCAGGTGCACAATATTATCGCAGCCGTCATGGTCGCCGCAACTGATAAATACTTTTTGCCCCCTCACTAAATAATATCCCTTATCAGTAGGAGTAGCTGTGGTAACAATATCCGATAACGAACTGCCTGCCTGCGGCTCGGTAAGCGCCATGGTGCCCTGCCACTCGCCGCTGTACATGTGCGGAATATAAGTTTGCTGCAACTCTTTGCTTCCGAATGAAATAATCAAATGCGCCGCCCCATTGGTAAGAAACGGAAAGGCCATGGAATCGTAATTGGCAGCCGCCATTATAAAGGCGCAGGATTGCAACACTGTAAAAGGAACCAACTGCCCGCCAAACTCCTGTGGGCCGGACATAGAAATCCAACCATCCTGCCCGAATTGTTTCATCAACTGGCGCATTTTGGGGTGCACTTTTATACGGCCGTTTTCAACATAAGGAGGCTTGTTATCCATTTCCACTAAAATGGGCCGTAGTTCTTTGGTGGAAAGGCTATCGGCGGCTTCTATTATCATATCGAAGCCTTCGGGGGTATGCTCTTTAAAAGCGGGGCGGTTACACAATTGCTGCACATCAAAAACATCGTGCAACAGGAATTTGAGGTTTTCTTTCGAGTAAAATTTCGACTCCATTCAAACGGGTTAATGTGGTTTAAACAATCTTGTTGTTAGCTATAAATTTTGAAAACAAACGCGGCGCGAAGCGTTTGATGTACACTGCCATTTTTTCTTTACCGCCGGCCAGCATTATTTCCTCTTTGCCTTTATTGATAGCGCTGAGTATTTGCTGAGCAACATAGGCGGGGTCGAGCCCATTGGCAATAAGCGGATTATCTTTACCAATAGGGGCGCCTTCTTTGTTCAGCGAGTTTTTGGCCACATTGGTGCGCACAAAACCGGGGCAAACTAGCAACACGCTAACCCCTTCGCTTTTTGTTTCGGCGCGCAGGGTATCGTAAAAACCATGCAGGGCATGTTTACTGGCGTTATAAGCGCCTTGTTTGGGCGTAACAATATGGCCCAGTATGCTGCTGATAACCACTATTTGCCCCTGCTTACGTTGCAACATGCCGGGCAGCACAGCTTTGGTTAGCGCCACACCGCCCATAAAGTTGGTGTCCATTATTTTCTTTATTACGTCAAAGCTCGTGTCCTTCAATTTGGACCAGTGGCTAAGCCCTGCATTGTTTACCAGTATATCAATTTGCCCAAATTTTGCCAATGCCTTTTGCACGTGTGCTTCCATACTGTTATGCTCTGATACATCCATTGGCAAAACCATTACATCGGCATCGGGCAGGTTGCAGGCTTTTTTAACGCGTTCCAGTTCATCGGTACGGCGGGCAGAAAGGATGAGTTTGGCTTTTTGCTTAGCAAATGTATAAGCCAGCGATTCGCCAATGCCTGAGGAGGCCCCGGTT
>DASZPC010000452.1:0-3786 GCA_035550455.1 Chitinophagales bacterium
GCTTAACAGCGGCGACCATATTATTTCATCGCGTTCGGTTTTTGGCTCCACGCATACCATTTTTACAAAAGTTTTCCCCAAGTGGAACATCACAACATCCTATGGCGATGTGGGCAACGTGGATGCCTGGGAAGATTTAATACAGCCCAACACAAAAATCATTTACGCCGAAACGCCCACTAATCCTGCCGTTGATGTAATTGACCTCGAAAAACTGGGTGCGCTGGCAAAAAAGCATAACCTGCTGCTGGTTATAGATAACTGCTTTGCCACCCCATACCTGCAACAGCCTATTTTATATGGCGCAGATTTAAGCATCCATTCGGGCACAAAATTTATGGATGGGCAGGGGCGCGTTTTAGGTGGTATAACTGTCGGCCGCAAAGATTTAATAAAAGAAATTTACCTTTTTTCGCGAAACACCGGGCCCTCGTTATCGCCTTTTAATGCCTGGGTGCTTTCCAAAAGCCTGGAAACACTGGCAGTGCGCATGGACAGACACTGCGATAATGCGTTTAAACTGGCACAGTACCTGGAAAACCACAAAAGCATTGAGTGGGTTAAATACCCTTTCCTCCCATCTCACCCGCAATACGAAGTGGCAAAAAAACAAATGAAAGGCGGCGGCGGCGTGGTGGCCTTTGAGCTAAAAGGCGGCATTAAAGCTGGCAGGGCCTTTATTGATGACCTTAAAATGCTTTCACTATCGGCCAACCTGGGCGATACACGCACTATTGTAACCCACCCGGCCTCCACCACACACAGCAAACTTAGCGAGGAAGAACGCCTGGCCGCAGGTATTACTCCAGGCTTGGTACGTGTTTCAGTGGGGTTAGAGCATATTGACGATATTGTGGCCGATATTGAACAGGCAATTGGCTAAATATTGAAACAACAAAGGCTATACATTTTTCTTTTCGCAATGGTAGCCGTTGCTTACGGCATTAACCTGTTTGTAGATGTAATGCAGGTAGACGCAGCCCAGTATGCAGCTATGAGTTGGGAAATGTTTACCACCAAAAACTACCTACAGGTACTTTGCCTTAAAGTTCCTTACCTTGATAAACCTCCTCTTCTTTTTTGGCTAAACACACTCAGTTTCAAATTACTCGGCATAAACAATGCTGCTTATAAGCTATCTTCTTTGCTTTTTATGTTGCTGGGCATTTATTCTACTTACCGGTTTGCCCGTTTATTTTTTAGCGAAAATACAGCCCGTTTATCGGCGCTGATGCTGGCCACCACTCAGGCGGCATTTTTAATAACCAACGATGTGCGTACCGATACTTTGCTGCTTGGCGCTGTTATGTTTTCAATATGGCAATTGGCAGAATATTTTGAAACCGGAAGGCCTTTGAACATTTTCCTCGGTGGAGTGGGCGTAGGGTTGGCCTTGCTTTCAAAAGGGCCGATAGGCTTAATAGCGTGCGGGGCTGCTTTGCTTCCGTATGTGGTTATTAAAAAGAAAATAAACCTTCTTTTAAACTGGAAAATCCTTCTTCCGGTTTTTATTATGGCGCTCATGCTTTTGCCCATGTGCATTGCCCTGTATCAGCAATGGGGGGGGAAAGGTTTAAAATTTTATTTCTGGACACAAAGTTTTGGCCGCATCACCGGCGAAAGCGAGTGGAACAACCACCCCGATACTTTTTTTCTGGTGCACACCACCATTTGGGCATTTATGCCCTGGAGCATATTTTTATTTGCAGGCTGGTTTAGTGGTTTGTACCATGCCATAAAATACAAACTACAACTAACTGGCAGTGGCGAACTAATTACATTGAGCGGCTTTACGCTGGTACTAATAGCCCTGATGCTTTCCAAATACCAATTGCCCCATTACATTTTTGTGGTTTACCCATTAGGGGCGGTAATAGCTGCAAATTACCTGCAAAAACTGTTCAGCGTACCAGGCAATGGTAAATGGGCGGTACTAATACAAGCAGTTTTACTTTTGGCCCTTGTAGCCATTTCGGTGTTGTTGCAATATGCCTTTAAGGGCATAGAGCCTTTTTCGGTTGCCCTGCTTATTTTATTATACCCTGCTTTGATTTTCGCAGCTATAAAACTGAATGGCCCGGTTAAAGATTTACGTACAGCATACGTCTATACAAGCCAGGGAACTGCTAATTTTGTAAATAGCATAAAAGGCAAGAAAGCCAGAGGGTTAACAGCTAAAGCTGCGGCGGCTTTCGATATTGCTGGAAGAAACATAGTTGGTGTTTCGGCGGCGGTAGCTATTGCTTTCAATGTTCTGATGGGGGCATTTTATTACACCGCGATAATTAAGTACCAACCCGAAAATGATTTTGGCAGGTATATAGCACAACACCCCGATAAACATCTTGTGCTGTATTGCTGTACCAGCGATTTCGCGCTGGCTTTTTACGCCCGCCAATATATGCCCGAACCTGTTTGGGATATTCAACACCTTAACGATACCCTCGCGGCTACAAAAAACCTGCTGGTTATAACCAACAACGACAGGATAGGTGATTTAGATAAAGGGGCTATGCATTACCAAATTATTGAGCAACATGCTGCTTTTAAAATTTCAGGGCTAACGCTACCTTTTCTTAATCCGGCCACGCGCGAAAGTGTTTGTAAAAAAATGTACCTGCTGGAAATAGATAAGCCCCGTTAGTAATGGGCAAATAAAAAGCGGCTCCCGCAAAGAAGCCGCCTCTCTTATGAAAAACTACTTTGGTAAAAAGTTTAAATTTCCTGCAGGTGCTCAGTTTTATAACTGTGCTCCATAATAATGCGTATGGAAGTGGCACTGGGGCTTTTAAGCCCGTTGTTAAGCGCACGCTTTACACGTATTTGTTCCATTAAATCTTCCTGAAGGGCCGGGTCCTTAATTAATTCACCCGCTAGAAATTCCTTTTGCTCGTTGGTGGTTTCGCCGTAGGCGTGTAAGGTTAAAAGGTTTTGAGTAGAAGTTTCAATCATCTTATTTGCTTTTAGGTTTTTGTTTTGAACATCATTAAAACGCATAGTCGTAAGTTTATTGTGTTTAACCATAAAATTTTTCAGTCTATAATTTCATACAATCAAAGCGAATTTTTCTCTGCGGCGGCAAATCATTTGCCTGGTTGTCTTTCTTTCTCCTTAAACGGCAAAACCACTCCAAAAATTTGGAGTGGTTTCTATAAAAAATCTAAAATGTCTTTCTCATAAAACTATAGTGGCTTTAGGGCTACTTTGTTTTCTTCCATCAGCCTGCGCAGGTTAATTAATGCATAGCGCATACGGCCTAAGCAGGTGTTAAGGGGTGCACCGGTGCGCTCCGACACTTCTTTAAAACTGAAGTCGAAAAAATGGCGCAGTATCACCACCTCTTTTTGTTCTTCAGGCAGTTTTTCAACCAGGTCCTTTACTTTGGCTTCAAGCAGTTCCAGGTTCTCAAAATCCTCCACTGGTGTTTCCTCAAACTCCAGGTGGCTGAAAAGATCGTTCCCATCACTGGTTACAATAGTCGGCAGTCTTTTCACTTTCCTGAAATGGTCCATACACAAATTATAGCCAATTCGCGAAACCCACTGGGCAAACTTGCCTTCATCATTATACTTGCCCGCCCGTATGGTATCAATAGCTTTTATAAAAGTTTCCTGGAAAATATCTTCGGCCAAAAATTCATCTTTTACCATCAGGTAGATAGAGGTGAACACTTTGTTTTTGTGACGTAAGATTAACCTTTCAAGAGCTAATTGGTTACCGCCAATATATTGGCTTACCAGTTCCTGGTCGCTTAATTTTGTAGTGCGCAAAACATTATTTTTTATG
>DASZPC010000453.1:0-3735 GCA_035550455.1 Chitinophagales bacterium
CTCCTGGTATTGGTCTTGGGCATTGCTTACCTCTGGTATATCAAACCGGCTAAAATAAGTTGTGCTTATCAGCCTTATTTCGCACAAATGAACGCGGCGCTTAAACAATACCGCCCCGGCGCCAGTGCGGGTATTATTGACCTCGATAGTCTGGATAATAACGAACAGGTAGTACTTAAGCAATTAGGCAACGATTTTAAACTGCGCATTGTTACCAAGTCTTTACCCTCGTTGGATTTGCTTCGTTACCTTATGGAAAAGGGCAACACTAACCGCTTAATGGTTTTTTCTGAACCCTATATTGCCGAAATTTTAAAAGCCTTTAATCCCGATTCGCTTGATTTATTGCTGGGTAAGCCATTGCCTGCCGATGCTATGGAAAGGCTTTCGGCCGATAGTGGATGGAGTAATATTAACTGGCTGATTGATACCAAAGAGCGGTTGAACAAATACCTCGAATTCGCGAAAAAAAGAAATGCAAAAATCCGCATATCGCTCGAAATAGATGTGGGCCTGCACCGGGGTGGGTTTATTGATATCCCTTCTTTTGCGCAGGCCCTCGATATCATCATGGCCAACCCGCAATACTTGCAGCTAACCGGTTTAATGGGCTATGATGGCCATGTACCTTATGTGCCTTTTTATATCAATAAGCAAAAAGCCGTTGACAGGGCTTTCGTATCAGTTCAAAAACTATACACCGCCTTTGTTGATGAATTGAGAAAGCGATACGATACAACTTTTATCAATTCGCTTACATTTAACGGCGGCGGAAGTAAAACCTATTTCTATTATCCGCGCTTTAAAAATATTACCCCCATTAACGATATTGCTATGGGCAGTGGTTTTTTATCGCCTTTTAATTTCAGTGAACTGGAAAACATTGGGCACCATGCCGCCCTTTTTCTTAGTTCGCCGGTTATTAAAAAGATTAATGTTTCCGAGCTACCCCATGCCGAAAAGCTTTCGCCGCTGGTTAACTGGTGGAACCCCAACTTAAAGGTTTCTTACTATATGCTGGGTGGTGGTTGGCCCGGCGTGCCGGTTGCCCCCAAAGGTATTCAACGCAATCCGTTTTGGGATGAAAATGCCGAAGGCTATTCTAATCTTTTGCCCAACCAGTCAATACTCAGCAGTAGCGATGAGAATGATGTGCAAGTGGGCGATTTTGTAATCAGCCAGGCCTGGGAAGGTGATGGTATGCTGGTATTCAAAAAGGTATTGCTTTACCGCCAGGGCAAAATTACCGGCGAATGGAATACTTACGATGGAGGTAATTAACCGGTAACCGTTTTTTATTTTTCAAACATTACCTTAGTATCCGGATGCGAAAACTCAGCCTGTTTCTTATGCTGTTACCTTTTCTGGAATTTTGTGCTGCCCAGGATATCCTTTATGCACCGGTGCTGGGTGGCGCCACTGATACAAGCGTCCGGATTCTGTTTTTTACAGCCCGCCCCTCAATATTTAAAATGGAATTTAGTACAGACGCTGCATTTAAAAGTATTGCGGTGCAATATGAGGGCGAAACCGATATTAAATTACATAACCGGGGCCTTGTTGATGCCCATGGGCTTAAACCCTCAACAGTTTATTACTACCGGGTGCTTATACGTGCTACGCCCGATTCTATGCAGGGGCATTTCAAAACTTTTCCGCCAGTGGGGGCTAAGGGCCATTATGTAATTGCCACCGGTTCGTGCCAGGAAACTGCCGATATGGAAGTCTATAATGTAATAGCTAAGAATAACCCCGATGTTTTTATCCATACCGGCGACTGGACTTACCCCGATTATATGGTGCCTGGTTATCCGGCTAATGATTCACTCGTTTTCAGGGGATATATAAAACGATATACCGAAAAAGTGATGAAGGATATGATGCCCAATACCATTATTGATTACCTGCCTGATAACCACGATGGTATTGGTGGTGCAGCCCACAACCACCTTAAAAAAGCAGCCTATAAAATGGAGGGCAAAAAAGTAATTAACTACTTTATAACCGATACTATAACACAGCAAGTGCGTAGCAGGGTTATTGATGCCTACGCAGATTATTTTCCTGCTTACCCGCTGGAGGATACAACCATTGGCGTTTACCATTGCTTTAAAATGGGCAATGCTGAATTTTTTGTGATAGATATACGCGATGATGCCACGTTTCAACCTAATGCTTTTAAATATGATAGTGCCGCTAACCACTGGTCGTACGAACCCCCACCGGGCCATACCATTATAAGCCGTAAGCAGATGGATTGGCTGGAACAGGGCCTTAAAAACTCAACTGCCGACTGGAAGTTCCTGGTAATGGGCATTCCTTTTAATAAAAACATAGTACACCTTATTAACCTCGGCATCCATTTTCAGGATTTGGTAATTGCCGCGGGTGGAGAGGAGGGTACTGGTTTCAGGCTGGCAGCTTCATGGTGTTTTTACTGGCCGGGTTATCCTGAAAGCCAGAAGGAATTGATGGGTTTTATTCACAATAACAATATTAAAGATGTAATTGTAATTAGTGGCGATACCCACCACAATGTTATTGACGATGGCCGCAATGCGGGCCTGCCCGAAATAAATGCCAGCGGCCTTTCGGTTACTGGCACTGTTTTGGCGCATTACATGAACCTTATTGGAAGGTTGGCCGGTTATCCGGATATTAAAAAATACTTGTGGGATGTGGGCGGCAATGGCGTTCATAACAAAAATTACAAGAACGCCTTTGGCAAAGTGGATATTTACGGTGCAGATTCGGTTAAGTTAAGTATTGTTGATGAGAATAATGATGTGGTTTGCGCAGTTGATATTCCGCATTCCTCAATAGCCCCGCCTGCCAGGCCGCATAAGGAGCCTCAGTACATGAAACACCTGGAGCGTATTTCTTTCCGCGATAAGCCAACCCCGCGCATGCAATTAATTAAAGCGCTGGCAAGGGCGTTTTTACACAAAAAGAAAACGAAGGTAAAAGGCGATATTGACTAACTATTTAGGCGCCCGTTTCAATAAATAAATTGCCAGTGCGCCATACATAAAATTGGGTATCCATACCCCTAACAGAGGGGGTAACGATGCGTTGGTGGAAAAGGTAATAGTAAACTTCATTATTACCTCGTACAGGGCGCACAAACCAATACCTAATACAAAATGCCAGCCCACGCCACCGCGTACCTTACGCGATGCCAGGCTTACGCCTATTAAGGTCATAATAAAAACACTAAAGGCTGAAGAGGTTCGGCGGTAACGTTCAACCTCATAAAACTCAATATCCTGCTGGCCGCCTTTGCGCATATAATCAATGTATTGGGCCAGTTGCGGAGTGGTCATAGTTTCCTTTTTACTTTCCCCGAAAGTAAAATCGTCCGGTTTAAAGGTAAAGGCCGAATCCATAGAAGCGCCGGTTGTAATAACATCGCCGTTATTGTGCAGGGTACGGGTGTAGTAGTTAGAAATATGCCACTTGTGCGTGGTTTTATTCCACATTACTTTTTCGGCACGTAGTTTATATACCAATTTACCACCTTCGAATTTGTCAATAGAGAAGCGCCCGGCAGTGCCATCGCTGGGCCGGTAATTTTCAAAATAAATTATAACGCCGGGCGCCACAGTGCGGTGAAAGTTAAACCTTATGCCCACCGGTGGTTTGCTTACATATTTATCTTCAAACTCAATACGCTTTTTATTGCTGTACGGTACCATATAGTTATTGGCTACATAAAAAAAGCCTGAGAAAACAGCT
>DASZPC010000454.1:0-3176 GCA_035550455.1 Chitinophagales bacterium
ATTAACAGGTTTACCCCGCGCCAGTTTCCTCCCGCTGTGCCTACGTCCAGGTTATACAAGCCGCTTACCTGGCATACAGTAGCCGGTGCTGTAATAGTGGCATTAGGTATAACCGGGTTAATGTGGATGTTCTCGTTTATATGGGCCACACAACCATGTTCAGTTAGGGTTTGGGTAATAGTATGATAACCACCACCGGCTGTTGCCGGGGTAAAGGTGCTGCCGCTTATGCCTGCACCGGTATAAGTACGGTTTGTAGCCGGTAACGTTATGGCCGGTGTGTTAATGCAATACAAAGTATCGGCAAACAGGCTAACCTGTGGGGTATCGTAAACGGTTACTATTTGCGAGCTTATGCCGGTACAACCGCTGTTGGAATCGTACCAGGCGTATTCAATAGTATGCGAACCTGTACCTGCCACACTCGGGTTAAAGGTATTACCCGTTATTCCCTGGCCGGTTAAAGTACCACCCGCAGGGCTAACAGTTATTGGCACATTAACATTGCTGTAAACGCAATAAATAGAATCCAGCCCGGTCATAGTGGTAGCCGGTCCGGGTGTAACTCTTAACAGAAAATCATTGGCAATTTGCGTGGTACCACACCGGTCTATTACCCTGAATGAATACTGCTTTTGGTCTGAAAGGTGTAAGCGGTCGAAATGCAGGATGCTATCGGTTGAATAAACATAATAGTTGTAGTTCGAATCGGTGGTTATCCATTGGTAAGTCAACCCATCAGCATACCCTTGTAATTGTGGATCGATGTCTACCTCTGCATTTTCGCAGTAGGTAATTGGCGAATTGAACGGATTACCAATGCGGATGTTGTCAACCACATTTACATAATAGGAACATGATGCATGATTGCTGGCATAATCGTAAGCAGTAAATGTTACCGTATGGTAGCCCGGCCCGAAGGTGTAAGCAGCATTGGTATCGGTTACATAATCTACTGTATGTACAAGGGTAATGGGGCCGGTGTTTAAGCCATCGCTTACCGTTGGCACCGGCAAGTACATCGTAGCTGTACAAACCCCCGAATCGGGCGCTAAGGTGTAAAGTTGCGTATTGCCGCAATCAATTATAGGTGGGTCTAGGTCGGCCACTATTACATTGGTGGTACAATCAACAGTATCCCCTGTTCCGTGTACTATGAATTGATAATTTTCGAGGTGCGAACCGGGAGTGAAGAATGCGCCGCTTCCCAGGCCGCTTAGCAGTTGCACAGTAACATTGGGGCAAGGGTTTTGCTGACCTGTGTATTGGTCGGGCACGCCGGGTACCGGATAGTACACAATTAGTCCCTGTCCGCCGGGGTCGGCCTGTACCCAGTTATCCATGCAATTGGATTGAAGCGGGTAAATAGGGTTAACGGTAACCGTAAACGTGCAGGTATCGGTTAATCCTGCCGAGTCGCAGGCCACGTATTTTTCAACGGTGGCGCCCAGCGGGAACAAATCGCCGGGGGCTAAACCGGCAATGCGGTAGGTAGCCACACATGAGCTGTTATCGGTGCCCACCGGTTCGGTAAATGTCATCGTCATACCGCACATATTATCGGTGCTGTTGCTTACATTTGCCGGTGCCACAATTACCGGTGCAATGGTATCGCGCACGGTTACTGAAAACTGTGCAGTATCCAAATGCCCAACCAAATCAGTTACTACATAAGTTTCCTGTGTAGTGCCAACCGGGAATAAAGAACCACTGGCCAAACCCTGGATACGGAAAGTGCCAAGGCCGTTATTGCAGTTATCGGTACCCACCGGTTCGGTAAAGTTAACCACCTTGCCACAGTTGCCCGGTACTAAGTCCGTAACAATATTACCCGGCGAGGTAATATGAGGGGCTTCATTATCAGTTACTGTAACGGTAAACGAACACTGCGCATTGTGGCCGTTGGCCGAAGCGGTGTAGATTAATTGTGTAGTACCAGCGGGGAAATAAGGCCCGGGGTCGTGTTGCAAACCACTGGTTAAACAACTGCCGTTGTAGTTGGGGGTAATAACCGGTGTGCCGTAATACGGAATATAAGCCGTACACTGGCCGGGGTCGGTATTGCGGGTAATGTTTGGCGGGCAGGTAACACTAAGCGTGTTATTATCAACCACCGTAACGTGATAGGTGCAAACATTGGTATTGCCAGAATTATCGCGTATTTGATACGATTGGGTGGTTGTCCCTGGCTCGTAATAACCGGACGCAGAACTGGTAAGCAAGCCGATAACCGGGCTGAAACAGCTATTGTCGGTACCGGTTAATGCTGGCAAGGCCACACTCTGCCCGCAAAGTAGCGGGTTAATATTTACCGTAGTGTCATGCGGGCAGTTAGTAAACACCGGCGGAATTGTATCGGAAACAGTAACATTAAATGAGCAGTACGATTTGTTGTTATCAGCATCGGCCACAGTATAAAGCACATTGGTTGTGCCCATAGGGAAAGCTGAGCCGCTGGCCTGGCCAAGTACTATGGATGGAGTATAGAAATGCCCATCGTTATCCAGTGCAGGTGCAACGGTATAACTAACATTAGCCGTACATAAGCCATTATCGTTTTGAACTGAAATATTATTGGGGCAAACCAAATTGGGGCCCTCGCGGTCAGATACGGTTAACTGAACAGCACAGGTGGCGCTATTGCCATAAACATCGGTGGCTTTCCACATACTGGTATAAGAACCTATGCTGGCGGTGTCGCCACTTACCTTGCCCGAAAGTTGCGTAATGCTTACCACGCCCGGCAGGTTATCGGTGGCCGTAGGCGCTGTGTAAACCACATGGGTGTAGGAAAGAAGCGAGTCGGTAGTATAATAGAATGGTCCGGGGCAGGTAATAACCGGTTTTATTGAATCGGTTACGATAAGCGCAAAGCTGCAAGTACTGGTATTGCCGGCGCGGTCGGTTGCAGTATAAACTTCGGTAGTACTGCCCAATGGATGTTCGCCGAACTGGCCAAAACCCGAAACCATAGTGGGGTGCACCAACGAGCCATCGCAATTATCGGTGGCCGTAGGCAGGCTATAAAACGTAAGGGCGGTTGTATCGGAACCGGTAATGTAGAATGTAAGATTACCGGGGCAATTGATTACCGGGGGCTGGTTATCGTTTACGGTTACCTGAAGGCGGTAAACAGAAGAATTATTGCTAGAATCGGTAAATACATAAAATAACTG
>DASZPC010000455.1:0-2433 GCA_035550455.1 Chitinophagales bacterium
GTAACCAAAGTGGAATGCGAAAAAATACGCGGCGTGAACTGCGATTACTCGGTTGAAAAACTGCTGGAAAAAGAATTAATAGAAGTGGCAGGGCGCATAGAAACGCAACCAGGGAAACCAGTGTTGTATAAAGTAACACAAAACTTTCTTGATTACTTTGGTATTAACTCTACCCTTGAATTGCCCAAACTGAAAGATATTATTGCGCCGCCACTGGATAACGTTATTGGCGATGTACCTGAAGTGGTTTCGGATATGCCTGACCACGATACCCCCGCCGCCCCCGAAAAGCCCGAAGCCTAAGTTTTTTTTGTTTTCAGTAGTGCAACAGTTTCACGTAGCATAAAATCGCTGAACCTGTACACCTTATTTATTTTTTTAGTGAAAGGTTTTTTATGGATTGCCGGGCTAAGTATTTGCCAGTGCAGTTTTTCAATAGCTACCCGTTGCGGGGTAAAGGTACGGCGCACAAATTTTATTGTTGCCTCCAGCTTATTTGCTGCCAGGCCAAGGCTATCGTCTTTTAGTAACAGCATTATTTCGAGGTAACGCAGTTGAAGGTCGTAATCGTTATAGGCGCGGCTTTTTTCATCACTATAAAACTCGTTGTGGAAATTATTAAATCCGCGGATATCATTATCCAGGTAAGCGCGAAGGCAATGTAAATAAGCGGTTTTGTAGCTAAATGTTTTATCTAACGGCAGGGCCAGGTATTTGGCAAAGTATTTTTCAAACTGGGCGGTGTTTTGCCTTAAAAAATAATACCGGCAAAAGTGAAGAGTAGCCTGTGCATCGAACAATAAACCATGTATCCCTACGGCGGCGTTTACTTTTCTAAGCAGGGGATCTGGTACCTCATCAACCCAAAAATCGGCATAAAAGCCCATCGTATTAAGATGGGCAGCATTACTGGCGTAAGGCAGAAGGCTGGAGCCATAATTTTTTAAAAACTGTTCCATTTCTTTTACCATACTCTTTGCCTTATCAAGGTCAACGCTGTAAGCGGTATAGAGTGTAAATAAGGAATGAAGAAGGTTGAATATGGGAATTGGGTGGTTAATTGCCCGCGCTTGTATTAGCAGTTTCTTTGCTTTTTGGGCGTAGCGTGTAAACTCATTTTCCTTCAATCCCCCTTTTTCGATGATTGCCATTTGAACAACGGCTTCTTTTTCGAGTTTCAGATAAGCGGCTATACGGTCGGCGTTTTTAAAGGTTTTTGCTTTGGTTTTTTCCAGCCATTTAATGTCGCATTTAGCATAAGCCACCAGCATATCAAGGTTGTAAACTTCCTGCAATACCGACCACCATCCCTGGCGGCAGTAATCTTCTTCCAGTTTTAAACGCAGTTTGCTGGCGTGTACCTCCAGCCCGCGGCGGTAAAGCACGTTGGCCAAAAGCAGGTCGTCATAAGCGTTTTTCATTAAATGCTTTATAGCATCGTAAATCTCTTCGCGGGCAAGGCTCAGGTTTTTGAAATAGGTATTGCTGTTTATTTTAAACCGTCTGGTTAAATCCTCTTTAGTTGCGTTGGGGTTTTCTAAAAGAACGGATATAAACCTGTACAACTGCGTATTGTTTTGCCTGGTACGGCTTTCAAGCAGGTTGCGTTCTTCAGTGGTTAGCGATTCAATCAGTTCAGCAATCATAAAACCAACAGTGTGGTAAGTAAGGCCGTGTTTTGTCCTTTTTCAGAAAAAAACAAGACCTGACTTTTGTACCAAATTATAACCAAATACCGAGTTAAAACAATGATAATTAATTGAATTAACTCAATGCACAACCGGTGGTATTTATGCTATTGTGCGCTTTGGTTTATAGCATTTTTTAACTATAAACTACATAAACCATGATGAACAAAATTTTACGCCGTATTTTATCGTTCCCTACTTTGCTGATATGCAGCAGTGTTTTTGGCCAGTGGCAGAATGTGGGCAGCCCGGCATTTTCGGCAGGGCAAAGTTCCTATACATCTTTGACGGTTGATAAAGATGGTACCCCATACCTGGCTTTCCAGGATCAATCAGACGGTATGAACAAAATAACTGTAATGAAATATAGCAGCGGAAGTTGGGTGAATGTTGGCCCTGCAAGGTTTTCATTCGGCGAGGCCGATTATATTTCGCTGGCCATAGATAGCGCCAGCGGGACCCTATATGTAGCCTACGATGATCAAAGCAACGGCAACGGCGGGGCTACGGTGCGCAAGTTTAATGGCACTAATTGGGATACACTTGGAACTTCAGATTTTACCGCCTCTGATGCCCCATATACTACCCTGATAGTTAAAAATGGTACGCCTTACCTGGCTTTCGAGGATTTTAATAATTCTTTTAAAACAACAGTAATGAAATATACCAATAACGCCTGGAGCGATGTTGGTACCGAAGGTTTTTCGGCGGGCTCGGCGGATTATATATCGCTGGCAATGGACCA
>DASZPC010000456.1:0-3110 GCA_035550455.1 Chitinophagales bacterium
CCACCAGCCCAAAAAACAGCAACACAAAAAAATCGCCCAGCCCCCGGTAACCATAAGCCCCCGTACCTACGGTGTATTTTATAGCGGCAGCAATAGCCGTAAGCCCCAGTAAAAAGAAAAACACACTGTAACCCACCTGCAACCCCGCAGTAGCTTGCTTTACCAGCATACTGCCGCTAATAAGGCACAACACCACGCATATAATTATACCCGTACGTATTTCGCTAAAGCTTAGCAAACCCGCCTGCACGGCGCGTTTGGGGCCAATGCGCTCAGCGTTATCCGTTCCTTTTTCGCTGTCGCCGTAATCGTTGGCAAGGTTGCTTAATATTTGCAGCAGCAGGGTGGTTAATATTAGCAGGCCAAAAGTAGCGCCGCTAAACTGTGCCCTGTTATCGGCAAATGCCATAGCGCTGCCTGTAAAAATGCACGATAGTGCCAGCGGCAGGGTGCGCAGCCTTAAAGCATACAGCCATGCCTTCAATTTCCCGTTCATGTGGCAATAATAAGCTTAAATGTGGTAGCTTATTTTATTTCGTGCTGGTAATAATGGCCGGTTTCGCGCAGGTAAGCAAGTATCAGTTCGGCTATGCGGCGTATGCGCGGTTTGGGCAGCATAACCAGGTAATTATCGCGCAGGCGGTCAATTACATATTGTATAATATCCTCGTCCTGAATCAACTGCCCCGCCGAGGTATCCCACTTTTCAATAAACGCATTCAGCACGGTGTAAGCCTCGTCTTCCGATATGTGAAACTCAATGTATTTGTACACAAATTTCACCGTATCAAAATAATCGGGCTTTTCCAGCACCGGCGGGTTCCAGTTTTCAAGTGCGCCTGCCATAAGGATGCCGAAGATAAGCAAAAAGTGTAGTTTTTCAAGCGGGTTATGCAGGTAATACGCCAACTATTCACTAATTAAAATTTTAACTTTTTCGCATCAGGTTATATATTTAAACGCTAAATACTAACAACATGAAAAAACTTTCCCTGGCACTAATGCTTGTTTTTGCTTTCGCATTTTCACAGGCGCAAAAAATAGAAGTTTCTAAAGGCTCGGTTACCGTGGATGGACAGCCCTGCTTAACAGTTGATAAAAGCGACCTCAATAACCTGGCTATTAAAGACCTTAGTGGAAACGATATTGTTTACCTCAAATTCCTCCGCGACCCGCTTAACCAGCTTTATAATGTGGTAGTTTTTGTAAATTCTAAAAAATCGTTTACTTCAAAAAGGTTTATTTATAATGTAAAAACACTGGTAAAGCGGATGATTGACGATAAGCTACTGGTTAATTGCATTATTGATGAAACTAAGGTGGACAATTTTGTTATGAAGCATGGCGAATAGCATTTTTTCGCCCCCCCCTTCATTGCTGTAAATCAAGTATTTAATTGCCGTAAAAGCCTGTTATAGGGCTTTTATATTGCCGCAACAAGTGCTAACTTAGCCCCCGAACAAGCGTGGCATTTCAATCGCCCCTGGGGTGGAGTGCCTTCTCCTTACGCACACTAACATATTGGCAAAAAATATTTGTATGAAGAAGCTATTCCTCTACCTGCTATCGCTTTCACTATCCTGTTCGCTTTATGCACAGGCGCCTCAGTTAATTAATTACCAGGCTATTGCCCGCGATGCATCGGGCAACCCCCTTACAAATCACGTGGTATCGTTAAGGTTTACCATTAATAATGGCATAAACCCTGGCAGCCCCGAATACCAGGAAACCCATACCGCCACCACCAACCAGTTTGGCTTGTTCAGCGTGCATATTGGCGGCGGCACGGTGGTGTTTGGCGCCTTTGCCAATATAAACTGGGCCACAGGCAATAAATATTTACTGGTTGAAATGGATGTTAACGGCGGTAGCAACTACCTTAACATGGGTACCTCGCAACTGGTTAGTGTGCCTTATGCTTTATACGCCGAACGTGCCGGCAATGGCGGCGGTGGCGCAACCGGCTCGGCTGGCCCAACAGGGCCTACAGGCGCGCAGGGTGCTACCGGTGCAATAGGTAACACAGGCCCCGCAGGGGCTACCGGCGTGGGTATAACCGGCCCTACTGGTGTTGGTATTACCGGGCCCACTGGCCCCACCGGCACTAGCATTAACAGCGTAACCGATAACGGCAACGGCAGCATAACTATTAATTATAGCAATGGCACAAGTACAATAATAAGCAACGTACAAGGGGCTACCGGCCCTACGGGCGCAACTGGCACAGGCATAACCGGCGCTACTGGGCCTACCGGGGCTACCGGTTCAGGCGGCGGAGCCACCGGCCCAACAGGTCCAACCGGCCCCACTGGTACAGGAACAACAGGCGCTACCGGCGCAACTGGAAGTACTGGTGCCACCGGTTCAGGCGGTGGCGCTACTGGCCCCACCGGTCCAACCGGCAATGATGGCATAACAGGTCCCACTGGTCCTACGGGTACCAGTATTGATAGTGTAACCAATAATGGCAACGGTAGTATTACCATCAACTTTAGTAATGGTGGCAGCACTGTAATAAACAACGTACAAGGGGCTACAGGCCCTACGGGCGCAACTGGTACAGGCATCACCGGGCCTACCGGCCCTACCGGTTCAGGTGGGGGCGCTACCGGGCCAACTGGTCCTACTGGCGCAACGGGCGCAACGGGTTCAGGCGGTGGCGCTACTGGCCCCACCGGTCCAACTGGTAATGATGGCATTACAGGCCCCACTGGCCCCACTGGTGCAGGAACAACCGGCGCTACCGGCGCAACAGGAAATACCGGCCCCACTGGCGCTACAGGTACCGATGGATTGCCCGGTGCAACCGGCCCTACCGGTTCAGGTGGGGGCGCTACCGGGCCAACCGGGCCAACTGGTCCTACTGGCGCAACGGGTTCAGGCGGCGGCGCTACTGGCCCAACAGGTCCAACTGGTAATGATGGCATTACAGGCCCCACTGGTGCAGGAACAACCGGCGCTACGGGCGCAACAGGAAATACAGGTGCCACTGGCGCTACAGGTACCGATGGATTGCCCGGTGCTACCGGTGCAACCGGCCCCACCGGTTCAGGTGGAGGCGCTACCGGGCCAACTGGTCCTACCGGCGCAACGGGTTCAGGCGGAGGAGC
>DASZPC010000457.1:0-1601 GCA_035550455.1 Chitinophagales bacterium
TTACCCTGGTAAAACCGCCCCGCCATAAAAGAGTAAGCCGGTTGCTTTTGGTCTTTCTCGTACAGCATTTCCAGCTTATCGCTGGCATAGTTCATAGAGGTGGCCAGCAAAAAAATATTTTGCCGGTCGTCGGTTTCGCCGTTAAAAAAAATATTCCCCTGTTGAAAATACAGCAGTTGCTTTTTATCGGGCGCATATACCTCGTTATTGCTGGCATAAAAAAGCTTGGTAGTATCGGCCAAAAAAACAAAGCCATTGCCCGCATGTGCAATACCGCCTGCCATTAGCAGCACAGTCAAAAAAATCAAGCGGGCATACCGGGTATATTGGTGCATTGTAGTGGTAAATACAAAAGCTATTTTATGGCACAATTTGTAATTGCTGCAACAGGCTTAAAAACCCATCGCGGTTTGTTAATTGATAGGCCTGAATGCCAAAGGCTTTTGCCGCTTCTATGTTTTCTAATTTATCATCCACAAAAAACGTTTCCTGCGGTATTAAATTTTCCTTTTGCAACAACATTTCATAAATACGGGCTTCGGGTTTGCGGTAACCCATTTCGTTTGAGTAATAGGCCGCATGAAAAAAACTGCCAAAATCTTTTTCGCCAAATTTTGTTTGCGCTACCCGGTTAATGCTGTCAACGTGTATTTCGTTAATGTTGCTCAAAGCAAAAGTTTTATACCGGCTTTTAAGGCCTTTTAGTATTTCAAATTTATGTGGCGGAAAATCAATCAATATCGCATTCCAGGCGGCATTAATCTGCTCATCGGTGGTACCAGGCTTTAAAAACTGCCTTAATTCATGGCGGAACTGCGCGGCTGTAATACCGCCTTTTTCAAACACATCGAATATATGGTGCTGCGCCTCGTACGAAACCACCTGCGCAAAATCAACCAGCGCCAGTTGCTGAAACCTGGCTACGGTTACCCGGTAGTCTATATCAATAATTACATTGCCTAAATCAAAAACCAGGTTCTTAAAAGTGCCCATGCGCCAAAAATAACATTGCGCGCCAAATAGAACACCTAAATACGGCAACCGCTGGGTAATTCCGAAAAAAAACCCGCTGCCTGCAAACGTATCTGCAAGGCAGCGGCACCCTTAACACATAAAAATCTTTACCCGGTTATAGCTATTGACGTTATTATTCCCTTCAGCCTTCGCCGGGCAATTATTTTGTTCCTTTAATTAATTGTTTCAGGGCTTCAATTTCTGCCTGCATGGCAGCAATTTTTTCACCCTGGCTTTCAATAATGGCCTGTTGGTCCTGTACCGCTTTTACAATTAACGGCGTAATACGGCCATAATCCACCATCCACGGGTTGGTTTTGGGGTTATCTCCACCGGTATGCACGGCATTAGGAAAAACAGTATAAAGTTGCTGGGCTATGTAACCGGTTTGTTTATTAGAACCATAATCGGCTTTATAATTATAATCGCTTACCTGTATTTTCATCAGGTCGCCTATACCATAATGAGTGTCCTGGATATTCTCTTTCAACCTTACATCTGATGATGTGGCATATTGCACCGAGGTAGCTGAAGACTGTACCACTGCCGCTATACTGCCACCGGTGGGGGTGCTGAAAGTAATATAG
>DASZPC010000458.1:0-11334 GCA_035550455.1 Chitinophagales bacterium
CGGGTTACGGTTTTAGCGCCCGTTGCCCGCGCCGGCCACGATAATGTTATAAGGCAACTGATGGATTATAACGTGCTGGTGCAGGTGTATACCGATAAGGGCGATAAGGCAGTTAAAACCTATTATGTGGGCGGCCCCACACCCGATAACGAAGGCACTTATATGGTGCTTGAAAACAACGGCAAGCTATCGGAAAGGCCCTATATTACCTATATACCCGGGATGCATGGTTACCTCAGTCCACGCTTTAATATGAAGGAAGAGGACTGGCGCTCGAAATTATTATTCGACTACAGAGAAGGGGATATTAAAAGCCTGAGCGTGGAATACCCCGGCGATGAAAAAAAATCTTTTACAATTACAAGCATAGCGCCCGATTCGTTTGAATTGCAACCAAAAGAAAACAAATACACTATTAAAGAACCCTACAGGCAACAATACATCCGCGAATACCTTAGGTTTTACTCCGGCATTTATTTCGAGGCCTTTGATAATAACCTACCTACAAAAGATTCGGTGATGCACACCACTCCTTATTGTGTTTTTACCATTACGGGTAAAGACAACTCAGTTAATAAGGCTTCGCTGTTTTATATGCCCATAAGCCAACGCAGCAAAATGCAGTTTGATACCAAAGGCAATGAAATGACGTATGATGTAGACCACTACTATGCTGCTGTAAACAATAACCAGGACTTTACGGTGGTGCAGTATTATGTGTTTGGCAAATTGCTGCGCGAATACAAAGATTTCTTCTTTAAACCAGCGGCAAACAAACACTAACCCTCATAAGGTGGGTTCCGGTCGTTTTCAACCGGCGGCATAATAGGCGAATAGAGCGATTCTCCGGCATCTACACTCAATGTAACACCCGATATATACGAAGCCCCCGGCGAAAGCAGGAATAGTACTGCCGATGACACCTCAGCCTCGGTACCCAAACGGTAAGCCTGGTTGTTTTTACCAAAACTGTAAATAAAATCGCGGTAGGTGTCATCGTATGTTTCTAACCCGCTCGATTTAATAGTGCCGGGCGATACGCTGTTAATACGCACCCCGTAGCGGCCCCATTCGGTAGCCAGGCTTTTGGTAAGGTTTTCAACCCCGGCACGTGCAGCGCCAGTATGTGCCAGTATAGGGAACCCCCGGCTCATATTAGCAATTATATTTACTATAGCCCCACCCGTGTTTACAAACTGGCGGTTAAACATTTCCTGGCTCATAAAAAATGTGCCCGTCAGGTTGGTTTCAATTACTGCATTCCAGCCTTTCCGGTTTATCATTTCGGCGGGCGAAGGGAACTGTCCGCCACCATTGTTCACCAAAAAATCTACGCGCCCCAGCAATTCCATGCTTTTCGCCACACAGTCTTTTACACTTTCTTCTACCCTGATGTTGCATTCAACGGCAAAAGCCTTGCCTCCTTCGGCGGTAATTAAATCAACTGCTTTTTTAAGATTGGCCATTTTACGGCTGGCCAGTACCACGCTTGCCCCCAAATAAGCCAGCTCGCGCGCTATGCGCAAACCTATGCCTGTTCCCCCGCCTGTAATAACGGCTGTTTTACCTTCAAAAAGCCCTGGTTTAAATATGCTGTTCACGGTATTTTTTTCAAATTAATTTGTGAATAAAGAAATTTTTCTGCGTATAATGCCTGCCAATTTTAAGTTAAAAACGTTTATTACTTTCTCAAAATGAAAACAGCCGGTATCATTTTTAACGTGGTTTTTTCCATTTTTCTGTTGATATGCGTGGGCGTACATGTATATGGTTTGTTCTCGCACTTTAACAGCGAGCCGCAGTATTCGCATATTATACATATCGTTAGTTATGGCCTTTGCCTCTACGCTTATATAACCACGGCGCGGTTCAGGCTGCTGGCTTATGTTTTTGGCTCCATTTACCCGTTTTTGTATCATGCCCATTGTGCCTGGGTAAGTTTTACAGATTACGGGCACCTCAACGGCATTTGCATTTTGGTAGTGGTAATGATACCAATTGGCAAACTATGGCTCTGGAAAACCAGCGAACCGCTTTAGTTTTTTGTTTAATAGTTTAACAACAGTTCTATCTTCTCTTTCAATCGCCCTTTAGGCAAAAAATTATTCTCTAACGGAATAGCAAATGGTACTGGTGTATCTAACGAGGCCAGGCGGGCAACCGGTGCATCCAGGTACTCAAAAAGGTACTCGGTTATATAGGCCGAAATCTCCGCCCCTATGCCACCCGTAAGGGTGTCTTCATGCAAAATCAGCACCTTACCCGTTTTTTTAACGGTGGCCTCAATCGCTTCTTTATCGAACGGCAAAAGCGTTCTAAGGTCTAAAACATCTGCTGTAAAACCCCTCGTCCCTTTTCCCTCGCCTTCGTCCCTTATTACTTCCAATGCCCAATGCACACCCGCACCATAAGTAATGATAGAAACATCATCGCCCTCGCTTACCAAATTTGCCTTGCCTATTTCGGTGGCGTAATAACCTTCCGGCACTTCGCCTTCAATGCTTCGGTATAAAGCCTTGTGTTCAAAATACATCACAGGGTTGGGCTCTTCAATGGCAGCAGCCAGCAAACCCTTTGCATCGGCCGGAAAAGCCGGGTACACAATCTTCAGGCCAGGCACATGAAAAAACCATGCCTCGTTGCTCTGCGAGTGGAACGGCCCTGCACCCACGCCTGCACCGGTGGGCATGCGCACCACCACATCGGCATTTTGCCCCCAGCGCCAGTAGGATTTTGCCAGGTTATTTACAATGGCGTTAAACCCGGTTGAAACAAAATCGGCAAACTGCATTTCAACCACAGTTTTCATGGCCTTTATGCTCATGCCAAGTGCCGCACTTAATATACCCGATTCGCACAGTGGGGTATTGCGCACCCTTTCTTTCCCAAATTCATTTACAAAACCTTCAGTTACCTTAAACACACCTCCATATTCGGCCACATCCTGCCCCATAATAACCAGGTTGCCATGCCGCTGCATACTCAGCCGCAACCCCTCGCTAATGGCATCTACAAAACGTAAGGGTTTCCGCTCTGGCTCCTCACCTTGCAGAGAAGATTTTAAGCCTCCCCCTTGGGGGGAGGTTTGGAGGGGGCAGTATATTTCCTCTTCTTCTTTTTCTGTGTCAGCTATTATTTCAGGCTGCTTATCGGCAGCATCAAAAGCAGCGCGCACTTCGGCATCCATTTCCTCTTTCAGCATTTCGGGGAAATCAGGCGAAATAATGCCCTCCTCAATCAGCCAGTTTTCGTAATTGGTTACCGGGTCTTTTTTCTCCCATATTTCAAACAATTCCTTCGGCACATATTTGGTGCCGCTGGCTTCCTCGTGCCCGCGCATCCTGAAGGTCATGCACTCCAGTAAAACCGGGTGCGGGTTGGTGCGCATTTCTTCGGCCAGTTGCTTCACCGTGTGGTACACTTCAAGGATGTTGTTCCCATCTATAGTTAGACCCTTCATGCCGTACCCAATGGCACGCTCGGCTAAATATTTACATCTAAACTGTTCGTTAATTGGCGTTGAAAGCCCATAGCCGTTGTTTTCAATCAAAATAATAATGGGCAAATCCCACACGGCGGCTATGTTGCAGGCTTCATGAAAATCCCCTTCGCTGGTGCCGCCATCGCCCGTAAAAGCAACGGTAATTTTGTTTTCCTTTTTCAGTTTCGAGGCCAGGGCAATGCCATCGCCCACGCATAACTGCGGGCCCAGGTGCGAAATCATACCTACAATATGGTGTTCATTCGTGCCAAAGTGGAAACTCCTTTCGCGCCCCTGCGAAAAACCGTTTTGCTTGCCCTGAAATTGCTCAAACAATTGCTGCAAATCGCAGTGGCGGGTGGTAAACACCCCCAAATTGCGGTGCAGCGGGCATACATATTCGTCATCATGCAAAGCCGCCGTAATGCCCACCGAAATAGCCTCCTGCCCAATGCCCGAAAACCACTTGCTTACCCGGCCCTGGCGCAGCAGCTTTAGCATACGTTCCTCAATTACACGTGGTTTTAGCAGTAACTTGTATAGGTCAACAAGTTCCGGGTTAGTAAGGCCTTTACGGTCAAATGGCATAGACATATTAAAGCAAATGTAAAAACTGTTGGAGCAATATAAATGCCTATTGGCTTAGCAGGGTTTTAAGGCGGTTAAAGGCATTAACATTATTCACCCGCTTCAGCGACCGCATAATATCCTGTTTATCGCGCAGGGTAATGTGCATACTCATAGCAGCCTTTTCGTCTTCTTTATCGCTGGTATATTCAAACAATACAAAATTCAGCTTGCCCCTTAGTTCTTCGTCAATATAATTCAGTTTCTGGTCGGTTAAAAAATCCTGGGTGTTATCAAGGTTGCTGTAAACAGCGCCCAGCGGGTCCACAAAGCGCGAAAACATCGTTTCCTGTTCGTTGGGTTCGGGTTCCAGTTGTTTCTTCTGGTCCCGTATCTGTATAATTACCACCCCCCGGGTGTTCTTGTTAATCCAGTCTTTAAAGGTTTGTAAAAACCTAAAGGTAGGTTCAATGCCATTGTCATCCAGCAGGCCGCCATCCATTACCGAAACCGGCGGGTCGGTAGGCAGCACAGGGTTAGGCAAAATATACGGGAAGGTGGCATCCATACGCATGGCCGAGGTAACCAGCAGGTTGCCCGCATTTTGCTTACTGAAATAGCGGCAGAAATCAATCCCGTCAATAGCAAAGCCGTTGCTCTCGGCATTTTTGCCAAAAGGCCGCATTAAAAACGAAACCGGCTGTGGGCTAATAAAAAACCGGCGCGAATCGTTAATAACTGTGGTGTAGTACATCATTAACGGTACCTGCGCTTTAAACTCGGCATCCTTGTAGTCGTTCAGCGTTTTATCAAACCTGAAACCGGTGTTGTTGCAATAATATTTTTCAAAAATATAGCCACGGTCTTTGTAGTAAGTAAGGCTGTCAATTTTGAACTTATGAAAAGGCACCAGCACATCGTTGCTAAGTATCGAAATCGCAATTGGGTTCAGCAGGTCTTTGGCTACATTATAGGTGTATTGGCGGTCGTGCAGGTTAATGGGCATACCCAGCTTTTTCTGCATAAACAATTCGCGCAAAAGGGTGGCGCCAAACATGCCCCCGGAGGCCCCCGAAATCATAAAGGCTTTATCCAGCAGGTTGCCGCCTACTATACTGTCGCAGTTTTGCAGCACGGCCATCGAAAACATCCCCGCCCTCAGGCCGCCGCCGCTCACGTTTATAAAACACAGCAGGGGTTTGCGGCCAGGGTCGTGCGGGTCTGTGTTTTTATTTTTCCAGTTTTCAAAAATTTGCAGAAAATAAGCCTTATCGCTTTCAATAATTGAGTCGGTGGAAATGGCCTTAAACGCGTCAAGGTTATATTTTTCTTTACCGGCTTTGTAATTAAGCCCGTAAACCCGGCTTTGGTAGCCAAAAAGATCGTACTTGGTAAGCTGGTTAGCTATAATTAAAAAAAGGATAATGGCGGTTGAGCCCCAGCCGCCGGTCCAGTATAAGAACATACCGAACATGGACATAAGCACGCACAAAAACAAAAACACACTGGCCGCTATAGGAAACTGAAAAAACCGATTATCAATAAAAAACCCGCAGGCAACAATCAATGCAAACGATACAATAAAGGCAATAAATGCGTTGCCGTGGTGCCGCCTGAAAACCAATTGGTATAGTTTGGGGTCGTAAAACTCAATTGTACGGGTATGTCGGATGCTAAGCCGGTTGGTAATGTAATAATCAACCCGGTTAGATTCCAGGGTTTCCATAGCTTGATTAAACCTTACCCGGCGAACAGCTTTGCGTTGCACCCGCTTTTTATTGGCCTGTAAAAAACTGCCAACGTTGGTATTGGTAATACCAAAATAGGCCGAGGTTACCAATATAACCAATACAAACCCTGCGGTAAAACCCAACAGTTCAAAAAAAAGGTTGTAAAAATTCTGGTATTCGTTGCGGGTTTGAAAAAGGATAATGGCTGTGAAGTAGGAAACAATGAAAATAAGCGGTATAATAAAATTATTGAGAAAAAACATCCCCAGCGGAAATTGCAGGCTGGCCATAAACGGAAACCGGTGGCTGTGCAAAATATACAGCACTATGTTCCAGGTAACAAACATGGCCCCAAAACCAAGGCCAACCAAAGCAAAGCTCAGGTAATCTACTTTACCAAGGTATTCAGGGTCAAGGAACACCGCAGGCATACCTATGCCCGCGCCAAATTTACCGATGATGATAACAAACAAAAAAATCCAGAACAACAACAGGAACTGTTGCCTTTTTAGCGAAAGCAGGAATAGTTGGACCGGAAATGAATAATATATATCTTTTATAAACCAGAGCATGGGGTCAATAAATCATTGCACAAGTTGATAAAAAAGAGGCCAATAAATGCAGGATGTATCAACGCAGGGCTATTGTGTTGTTTACCAGAACATACAAAAAGGCCATTGTGCTATAATGCAACTTCTTAATGCTCAATAGCGCCCACATCAACCGGCGTACTGCGGTTTTTATCAAAAAGGTCAAACGATGGGCCGCTTGGGCAGTAATCAATAAGCGGCGAGGTATAGCCCACACTGTCGCTGGGCGTATAATCATTGCCCGCTGGGTCTTTAAACCGCGGGTTTTGGTTTAAAATATTATTGGCACTTAAAGGCGAAAAAAGGGCAAGCGTATCAGTGGCCGTTTGCAGGGCCGAATAACTGAAAGTAACATCAAAATCCTGCGTAGGGGTTTGGGCATAGTTATTAAACGAAATTTCGTTGTTAAGGCTGCCATACACAACACAGTTGGTAAAGGTGCCGCTAAGAGGGGCAAAATAAATATTGCCACTGCCATCCGAAAGCAGGTTGCTCAACAACAGGGTAGGCTGCTGGTGGGCCACAGCGTTCGAGCCGGTGTTGTACATCGTGCAGTTTAAAAAATTATAGGTGCCGCCTACCCCCAGTTTAACCAAATCGTCTCCACAGGTATAAAATAACGAGTTGGAGGCTGTAATTTTTGCATTAACACCATATACCGCATTATACTGGCTGTTTTTAATAATGCATTGATCAATATTTACCACCGGTTGGTTATTCTGCACCAGCGATGTAAGGTCGCTGCTTGTAGAGGCCCCCGCATAAATACCATACGAAGATTCGTTCACCACACAGCGCTTAAAACTACCATGTGGAATGCAGTTATCATTACGCAGAAACACAATACCAAACCACTGGCCGGGCAAATCGTCATAATACTGTTCCAGACGTACCCCCCGGAAAATGATAGAGTCCTGCCAGTTATTGGCCACCGCCGTAAGCGAACCCTCAACAAAAATGCCCGAGTTGCCGGCAAAGAAAACCTTGCATCCCGAATTAATAGTTAACGAGGCGCCGCAATCAACCAAAATACCCGGCACTGTATCTTTGGCTATAATTACATGGGGCTTATCATTGCGCCAGGTACTATCGCCTTTTATTTCCTCGCCATAATGGTAATACGCGTTTTGGCCCCATGCCTGTAGCACCACCGTTTGGCTATGGCTACCGGTAGTAAAATTAACCTGGTCAAACAGCACATAAGGGCTAAGCAGGCTGTTGGGGTTAACAGTTACTTCCACAAAAACGTAAATAGAATCGCGGCCAGGTATTTCTACATTGGTAAAATGGTCGCCGGACACGCCATCAACATTTATCCTGAACTGTGTGCCTTCCAGATGCATCAATTGAATGTTGCTTATTTTAACGGGGCTTTTGCTTCCATTAAAAACCTTAAAATAAAGGGTGGTTGAGCCAAGCGTGGAAAAAACAGTATCAAAGGTAAGGGTATCGGTACTAAACGAAAGCGGCGCTGTGCTAAACTGGTCTTTTTTGCAATCGCTAAAGCAAAACAGCAGCACCGGAACGCTAAGCAGTAAAATAAGCCTCGAAACCTTTACCAATTTATTTATACTATTTAAATCCCACTATATACCCCGCTAAAACGGTGGGTGAAAATAGAAATTGTACGGTAAAAACCATTTACCCGTTTCCCCGGCATTTATTCGTCGCCAATACCAATGGTATCGTTCTCAATGCCATAAAGTATTTCCCATACAGGCTGCACATTATAAACGCTGCGGTTAAACCTGTTCGAAAGGATAATAATAGCGGTGGTGTCCTGTATGTTGCGGCAAAAAACCGTGTTGTTGCCGTGCCACCACCCATTGTGGTAAACCAGGTAATTGCCATCGGGCTTTTTAATAAGCCGCCAGCCATAGCCGTAGTTGCGCGCCCCGGGGTGCTCAAAGCTGCGGGGCTTGTAGGCCTCGGCCATCATTTCCTGCGAAAGCAGCTTGCCGTCATAAAAAGCTTTGTCCCACAAAAACATATCATACACAGTTGAGTAGACCCCTTTATCGCCCACTACCCCGTCAAAACAATCATCGTGCTGTATTTGCCACCGGTAGTTATAACTAATGGCAACCTGCCGGTCGGTGCTGTCATTAAAATCATAAATAAAAGTGTGTTTCATGCCCAGCGGGCCAAAAAAATGGTCGTGCATAAAATCCTTAAACTTTTGTCCGCTTACTTTTTCAATAATCGAAGCCAGCAACACATAGTTGGTGTTGCAGTATTCAAACCTCCGGTTCGGACGGGCATACATGGCCGGTTTGGTTTTAATCATTACGTCAATAACGTTTTGATTGGTAAGGTACTTGGTTTGGTCAACAAATTTTGAATTGCAGAAGTACAGGTAATTGGGCAGGCCCGACCGGTGGTCAAGCAGGTCCTGTATGGTTATGCCGTGATAGGGCAATTTTGGGAAATACTTTTGTAGGGTATCATCCAGCGATAGTATGTTATGCTCGGCACACCAAAGTATGGCTGTGGCCGTAAAGTTTTTTGAAACCGAGGCCAGTTGAAAAGCCGAAGTATCATGCATTAAATCTTTGCTCCGATAATCGCAGTAGCCAAAGCATTTTTCATAAATCGGTTTGCCTTTATACGAAACAAGCACACTGCCGCTAAAACCATCGCGCTCATTGCGGGTGTTAAAAAACGAATCAAGCATGGCGCTCATCATCTTTTCGCGGTGTGTAAATGTATCCACCACAGGCGCAGGGCGGGGGGGCGCCACGTGGTGCTTTATTGTTTTCCTAGCCGAATAATAAAAAGCAACTGCAGCCAAAACCAGCAAAACCAATAATGGGACCCATATTTTTTTCACGGCGGGAAAATAATCGTTTGGTATTACAACGCTAAAAACCACCCCTTAATGGATGTTAACAAACCGGTATTTTAAAATATACAGCAATAAAAAAGCCGGGGGTTGCCCGGCCTGGTTCGTAAAATATCGTTGTAAAACCTATACTGGGGCCATATAACCTACAGTAGCCAGGCGTTCGCCCATTTCCTTGTAAGCTTCTTTAGGTTCAGGGGCCCAGGTACCCAGGCCATCAACATATCGGTTATACATGCAAAATGCGGCTGCTATTAGCACGGCATCATGTATTTCCAGGTCGGTAGCGCCTTTGCTACGGGCATTTTCAATATCCCCGGCAGTTACATATTTACCGCCTTTTTGCACCTGCTTTGCTATTTGCAAAAGCGCCCGCAGTTTATCCGAAACAGGGGTATCGGTAAGTCCGTTTTTAATATCATCAATAAGGTTCAAATCTGTTTTCAAATTGGCAACCGCTGCGCTGCCGTGCGAGGTATGGCAAAAATGGCAGCTGTTCCAATGCGAAACCGATGAAGCAATAATTTCCCTTTCGCCACTGGTAAGGGTCGAAGGCGCTCGAAGCAGCACTTCAGCCAGTTCACCTAAAGGTTTAGCGGTTTGGGGGTTAAAATCCAGCAACCCTACAATGCCCGGGAGCTGCTCATTGTTTAGTTTAATGTGAGCCATAAAGTGTGAGTTTTTTAAAAAACCGGTGAAGGAATATACCTGTAAGGTAAATAAAAACCGGTTTACCGCCAAAAACAATTTACTCCTCGCCCGAAACAGCTACGTTTTCCAGGTTTTTGGCACGGGCAATAATATCCCAAACAGGTTGGGTAAGGTAGTTAATGGCGTTCTCTTTATTGCCTAAAACAATAAGCGTGTAGCCATCTTCAAGGTTACGGGCAAAAACATTATTACAGCCATGCCAGTTGCCATTGTGGTATACAAAGTAGTTGCCATCGTGTTGCTTTATCAGCCTCCAGCCCAAACCGTAATTATGGCTGCGGTCGCGGGCAAATGAGTAACGGTCATGGCTTTGTGGGGTGTAAGCCTCCTTTAGCATATCTTCCGAAAGTACTTTCCCTTCTTTCAAGGCATTATCCCATTTTAGCATATCCTCCACCGATGAATAAATACCTTTATCGCCCAGTACGCCATCTGAAAAAGCGGTTTTCCATTCTTTCCAGCGGCGGGCTTCATAGCAAACCGCCCCGCAATGCGAAGCGGTATCTTCAACCGTGCAAACAAAAGTGTTTGTCATGCCAAGGGGCATAAAAATATTTTGGGTAAGGTACTGCTTATAACTAAGGCCGCTTGCCTTTTCAATTATCAAAGCCAGCAGGGCATAGTTGGTATTGCTGTATAAAAACAAATGGTTGGGCGGGCAGCGTAGTTGCGGCTTTTTGGCAACCAGCAGGTCGTACATACTTTGGTTGGTAAGATAAGCTACATCCTTGCCAATAAAATCCTGGGTCCAGTAAATGTAATCAGGCAGGCCTGTGCGATGGCATAATAAAAGGCGGATGGTTATACCCTGGTATGGAAATTCGGGCAGGTATTTTTGAACAGAATCATCCAGCGAAATTTTACCTTGTTCCACCAGTTGCAGTACCGCCGCCGAGGTAAATGTTTTGGTAATAGAAGCCAGTTGGAATGCCGTTTCGGTGGTAAGGGTATCTTTTTCAGTATAGTTGCCATAGCCAAAAGCGCCGGTGTAAATGGGCTCACCGTCTTTAGCTACCAGTACCGTGCCGTTAAAGCCGTCCGCTTTATGGCGGTGTGTGTAATACGCCTCAATTTGGTCGGCAGTCATTTGGCAGGCATAGCCGGGCAACAAAGTTTCATCGGTGCACTCTGTTTCAGTATCATCATCGGGCCCCGCCGCAAAGGCATGGCCCAAAGGCAGGTAAAGCAGGCCTGCCACCAATACAAAGCGCAACATGTTTTTTACAAAAACCATTGTTGTTTTTAATTAAAATACCAACCGGTTATTTTACTGAAACCGCGAAGATATGTTTCGCGCAATACTGTGCAAGGGGGCAGTACCTATAATTTTATGTTAATAGGGATACTATTATAGACAGCGAAGAAGTGCATAACCGTACCTGCCAGCACAAAAACATGCCATACAGCATGGTT
>DASZPC010000459.1:0-2612 GCA_035550455.1 Chitinophagales bacterium
TTGGGCAATGTTTTGGCCCAGCAGGTTGTAAACTTCGGCAGTGTTATTACTGCTATTGTTGTTTAGGGTTATTACAATTGATTTGCCTTGTGCAGTAACAAAAGTACCGTTGCTGTTTACATCATTAATAGCGGTAGTTCCCTGCAACACTGTTACTTCGGCTTCCGCTTCGGCTGAACAGCCAGCATTGTTGTAACAGTATAAAGTTACCGTGTATTTACCGGGAACAAAGTAGCGCTGTGTAGGGTGCGCAACACCATCAATTAAAGTACCATCGCCAAAATCCCATTCATATTGGTTTGCATTGGCAGTTACAGCATCAAAAACCACATCCTGGTAGGTATAGATATGCGGACCGGGTACATCAATATTAGCCACTACATAATTACCGCTAACGTGGAAGTTTTTAGTAGTGGAATACGGGCCGAAATTTAGCACTACGTGGTAGTCGCCCGAACCAAGGCCTGAGAAGATAACAGGGGCAGTTACATCGTTATAAGTGGTTAATAAAGTATTATTCGAGTCGTTGAATAACTGGCAGGTTGTCCATACAATTGATGAATCGGGGCTAAGGCTTATGCTGCCTTCGGTATTGGTACAGTTTGAGTTTGCCGATGCAAAGGTGATGGGGGTGGAAACATGCAGGTAAAAGCGGCCCAGTTCGGCAGTGCCGGTATCAAGCATTACCTGGTAAAAATTCTGGCGAAGGTCAATAATCGTATCCAGTTTCCTGTCTTCCAGTTGTATTATACTGGTAGCATCGAAATTATCAATAGCCACCCCCGAAATAGTATATACCCCTTTATAACCTACGTAATAACCCAGTGAAACCACTTCGGTATGTTCAAGCGTACCGCAGCCGTTAATGGAACAGGCTACGTTATCGCTGGTTACTGAAAATAATACGGGTATGCCGGGTACATCGCTGAAAATCTTTTCAGCATCCTGGTGAATATCGTAAGCCGGGGTAATACCATCATCAAAATACATGGTGGCATCGTCTAAATTTCCGGTGGGCGCCTGTATGCGCAGCTTTACCGTTTTTTTGTTCTGCGACGCAAAAGCTGTGCATGCGAGCAGTAAAAATGCGAGTGTAAAATTCAGGATCTTCATAATTACCTGTTTTGTCTTAGTTGTTAGTTTTCCTCAAGCTCAGTGTCCAGAAACAGGCCACAAAAAAATCTGCCTGTTGTGCTTCCTATACGCCCTGATTATTTAAATGGTTGCGGGAAAACTGCAATAGAAGGTGCGCTGTTGTTCGATACAAATTGTGCGCTTAGAACAAGGGGTAAAAACAAGTTTTGATATGAGGGTGGTTTGCTAAAAACAAACCCCTGCTTTGTACCCAAAAGCCCGTACAGGAATTATAAAAGGCAACTGTTTTAAGTTAATGAAGGTTAATGCAGATGGGCTATTTCAGTGAAACGCCAAGTTGATCAGCTATGCTGTATATAGCCGCCAGGATGGCATTGTATGGATGGCCTGTTTTAAACTCGGCAGCCATGCGCTGGCTTATTATATCGTTACAAACCTGCGGGGGTAGTATTTTATCAAGGCCGGTACCTGTTACTATGGCCACCTTGCGTACGTTTCGGCCATAAGCTATTATAATGCCCTGATTGGGATACTTGGTGCCTACGCCCCATTTATCGCCTATTTTGGTGGCATAGTCGCTCATTTCCTTCTCGCCCACAAACATACTGTCGGTAACAGTAACAACAGCTATTTCAAGGCCTTTTATGGAGTCTCGATCCATAGCCTTTACCAGTAAACCCCTGATGGTGTTTTCCATTGATTTAACCTGGGCAGGGGTAAAATCGTGTTCAAAGTCGTTTACAAAGCCAATAGGTTCCGGGTAATGCGTACTGCTTTGCGCCGATACAAAGCCCGCGTTTAGCAGCACAAACAAAACAAGCTGTATTACCTTATTCAATTTTAGTTTATAAAAAATAAAGGGCTTACACCACCAGGTTAATAATCTTTCCTTTTACAAAAATAAACTTCTTAGGCTCGGCGCCATTGGTCCATTTCTTAACATTCTCTAATTCCATTACCAAAGCCTTTGCTTTATCCTGTTCCATATCCAGCGGCAATTTTATTTGCGCGCGCACCTTGCCGTTAATCGAAACAGGGTATTCATGCTCGCTTTCCACCAAATATTTTTCATCTGCAACCGGGAAAACAACTTTATGAACGCTTTCTGTATTCCCCAGCTTCTCCCATAACTCCTCCGTAACAAAAGGGGCAAAAGGCGCCATTAAAACCAACAGTGGCCCCAGCACCGCTTTTTTACTGCAACCCAGGCTTTGCAACTCGTTCACAGCAATCATAAACGATGATATGCAGGTATTAAAGTTCAGCCTTTCAATATCATCGGTTACTTTTTTAATGGTACGGTGCAGTGTTTTCAATTCAGCATCCGTGCAGGGTTCGTCGCTTACTTTCCAGCCTGTTTTTTCATCAAAAAACAAACGCCAGAATTTGCGCAGGAAATTCTGCACACCGGTTATGCCCTTATCATCCCAGGGCTTGCTTACCTCAATAGGCCCCAAAAACATCTCATACATCCTAAAACAATCCGCCCCGTATTTATTCACCACATCGGTTGGGTC
>DASZPC010000460.1:0-12523 GCA_035550455.1 Chitinophagales bacterium
GACTTGGTTATGCGTACATCTGCCTTTTTATAAAACCCCTGTAGTGTATTTACGCATTTGTTTGAATACCCCCGTTTTATAAGCAGGCCGCTATTATGCTGAAACGCTCCCAAGCCTGAAAATGCTTTAGGTGAAATATAAGGACGGCTGAAGGGTATTTTTTTCGGCATCAATAATTACAATTAAATAACCTATAAATAAACAAAGCAAATATGGGGTTCTATTATCTTATGGTAAAATTAATCGTCCATATAGTTTCGTTGAGGCCTAAAATACAATTACTTATAATTAGGTACGGCAAATTACAGTTCATCTAAAAACCATCTGCCATCATGCCGTATTCGCAATATCTGTGGAATAAAAAATTTATCCTTCGCCTCCTTTACATTATCAGGGCATTGATTTGTGTATGGAATGTTTAACTTGCAGCAACATGCAAAAAACCGGCCAAATACACAGATGGGGTGGCTTGGTGATAATAATGGGTGCTTTACTCATTTCGGGCATTTTGGGCTGCAAACGCGATAAAGCTGCAACCTTCAAGCCTTACCAAAGTTTATTTACCCTGCTGCCCCCCGATTCTACAGGTGTTACCTTTAGAAACGACGTACTGGACACCAAAAAGGTAAACCCGCTCATTTATTTATACGCCTATAATGGCGGTGGGGTAGCCGCAGGCGACCTTAACAACGATGGCCTTTGCGACCTCGTGTTCACTTCTAACGAAAAAGGGCCCACCGTTTATCTCAACAAAGGCAATATGAAATTTGAAGACATTACCGCCAAATCGGGAATGAAAGGCTACGGCGGCTGGTTTACCGGTGTTACTATGGTTGATATAAATGCCGATGGCTGGCTGGATGTTTACATTTCCCGCTCCGGCCCCGACTCAAGCACCTGGGAAAACTTGCTTTTTATTAATAACCACAACGGTACTTTTACCGAACAGGCAGCCAACTATAACCTTCAAAACCATCAGCCCTGTACACAGGCCATATTTTTCGATTACGACAACGATGGTGATTTAGATGCCTACCTGGTTAACCACCCGGCCACTTTCGATAACATCATGAACCCGATGTATTATAACGATACTTCCCTGTTTTACCAAGGCAAGGACCGGCTGATGGAAAACACCGGCCACGGTTTTGTTGATGTAAGCGATAAGGCCGGTATAAACCCGCAAATATCTTACGGCCTTAGCGCCAGTGTTACGGATATTAATAACGATGGCTACCCCGATTTGTATGTAGCTAACGATTTTTTCTCGCCCGACCATTTTTATATTAATAATGGCAACAAAACATTTACCGAAAAAACATCAGAGTACTTCAAGCAAACCTCGCTTTTTTCAATGGGTTCAGATTTTGGCGATATCAATAACGATGGTTATCAGGATTTAATGGTAGTGGATATGATGCCCGATAACCACGAAAGAATGAAAACGCATTTTTTTCCCATGCCGCTCGAATGGTATAATGTTTTGCATAACTCTTTCCCGCCAGCCCAGTATGTAAAAAACTCCCTGCAACTTTCTAATGATGGCAAAGAGTTTTCAGAAATAGCCCAAATGACCGGTACTGCAAAAACCGACTGGAGCTGGAACATTGATATTGACGATTTGAATAACGATGGCCTCAACGATATTTTCATTACCCGCGGTACTAAACGAGATTATTTCGACCTCGACTTTATGCAGTTGCAAGACGAAACCGAGAAGCGCATGGGCTACCATCATTATCCCGATACCCTTATACAAAAAATGCCGGTTTCAAGGCTGATGAACTACGTCTTTATGAACCACGGTGGCCTGCATTTTAGTGATGAAACTGCTTCGGCCGGGTTAACCCAAAAAATAATTTCAAATGGCGCTGTTACTGCTGATTTGGATAACGATGGCGACCTCGACTTAGTAATCAACAACACCGATAACACTGCCTTTATATACCGCAACAACAGCGAGCAGGACAACACAAAAAATTACCTTGAAATTAAACTGGAAGGAAACGACCAAAACAAGTTTGGCATTGGCACGGTGGTAGATATTTATACCAAAGCGGGTAAGCAACATAAGCAACTGGCCAATTCAAGGGGCTTTGAATCGTGCCCCGAGCAAATAATTCATTTCGGCCTTGACACCTGCAAAACTGTTGATATTTTAACCGTAAAATGGTACGATGGCACTACACAAACATTATATCATGTTCCTGCGAACCAATTACTTGTATTAAAGAAAAAAGACGCCTCCTATAATCCTACCGGCCCGGTAAATGCCGCACAAACGCTGTTAACAGAAACAAGTGTGCCGGGGTTAAATTACCAGCATAAAGAAGACAACTTTATTGATTTCAAAAAAGACCGTTTGATACCTTTTATGCTTTCGCGCGAAGGGCCCGCTGTTGCTGTAGGCGATGTAAATAAAGACGGGCTGCAAGATGTGTTTTTAGGCGGGGCTTACAATGGCAGCAAGGGGCAACTGCTTATACAACAACCCGATGGAAGTTTTGCCCCCTTTAACAACCAGCCATGGCAACAACTGAATTTTGAAACCATAGGGGCAGTGTTTGCTGATTTTAACGGCGATGGGTACGATGATCTTTACCTGGCAAACGGCAGTAACGAATATGCAGCCAACGACCCGCTATTGAAGGACAAGCTATATCTTAACAATGCAGGCAAAGGCTTTACCGATGCCTCGGATATGCTGCCGCCAATGGCGGGGGCAAAAACCGCACCCATAGCTTTTGATTTTGATAGCGATGGTGACCTCGATTTATTTGTAGCCGGGCGAATGATGCCCGGCGCTTACCCTTCGCAAAGCCGCTCTTATCTTTTGCGCAATGATGGTACACACTTTACCGATGTTACCGCAACACTGGCGCCCGGTTTGCTGAAAACCGGCGATGTTACATCGGCCACCGCCGCCGACCTGAACCACGATGGCAAACCAGACCTTATAGTTACTGCCGAATGGCAACCGGTTTTAATTTTTAAAAATACAGGTAAAGCTTTCGATCGGGTTTATACAGGCTCTGCGCTCGACTCTTTAAACGGCTGGTGGAACTGCGTTACAGCTGCCGATTTAAACAACGATGAAAAACTTGATTTAGTAGTTGGCAACCAGGGCCTTAATTCGTACCTGCAGGCCACACCCGATAAACCTATTACACTGTATTACGATGATTTTGATGGTAACGGTGTAAAGGAACCTTTGGTGGTGCATTACCTTAAAGGCGAAGCCGACTTTTTATACGACCGGAATACGATATGCGAACAGATGCCAAAATTCAAAAACACCTACCTTACTTACGAGTCCTACTCTAAGGCAGGCATTGGGGGCATAATTACACCTGAGAAAATGAAAACATCTGAAAAATATGTAGCGAATTATTTCAAAAGTATCTGGATCGAAAACCTGGGCAATTTTCATTTTAAGGTTCATGAATTACCCGCTGAAGCACAATTGGCGCCAACCAACGCATTTGTGGTTTCCGATTTAAACAACGATGGCAAACCCGATATAATTAGTGTGGGGAACAGTGAAGCCGACTTTTATTTCACCGGAAGGTCCAGCGCATCGCCGGGAATAGTATTAATTAACCAGGGCAACGGAAAGTTTGTGCCGGTTGATGTAAAAAAATCAGGTTTCCTGAACCCTATGGTATGCAGGCACATGCAATTAATACCAATTCAGGGCTTTGGGGTATGCCTGTTAGTTGCCAATAACGATAACAGCCTTCGGGTATTTAAAATGCACCCCTAATTACTTCTTGGTTTTTACCCGTTCTAATACCAACTTACCTATTTTTTCGCCAAGTATTATTCCTTCATTACAGCCCAGGCTGTAATGTATGCCGCCATAAACCCGGCTAATCGCAGCTTGGTTGGCCGCTTCCTTAAAACTATGAAACTCCCACGTTCCCTGTCCAAAAGGCAGCTCTGTACTGTCAATAAAAGTAAAGTTATCTCCAAGCCTGTCGGTAAGCACTGCCGCTGCCGCTGCCGAAACCGTACTATGCGCACTTGGGTGTTCCGGAAAAAGCGGTGTTTCAAGCATAGGCCGCCACAGTTTATCAATGTACCGGTTAACATAGGTTTCAGGCCTTATACGGTCGGTCCTAAACTTCTCATGCCACGTATTAATAAACCCATCTGCCACACCCAAACTGGCCAAAGCGTATGCTTCTTCAGTGCGCGGAACCGAAAGGTGCTTCATCAGGCAGGCAGTACCGGTAATGCCCATCCAGTGCCCGCCGGGTGTAAGCTGACGTATGTTATACATCAAATGGCCTTTTACAATAGTTTTTTGCGGGTTGCAATCCCAAAACAGGGCAATACGGGCTTTCTCCTTATCGGCATTGCTGCATACCGTCATGGTATTTACAACATCTTTATAATAGTCCGAATTTTTATCGGTGGTAAAAAGCGGCTGGTCCTTTACTTTAAACATCCCCGGCGAGTCTAACACAAAAGGCCTTAATGTACCCCAATAAGGCTCAAGTGCATCGCCCATAGTAGGCAGCGTGGGCGCCCAGGTGCCGGGTGTTTCTTTAGGGCGGTAACGCGGCATATCGCGGGTTTCCTTATAGCCATCTTTCGATGACCATTTTACAATCTGCTTTGCCAAATCCTGCCCGTACTTTATTGAATTGTTGTACACGTCTTCCTCAAGGCAGGGTTTATAAACTTTCAGCATCGAATCGCGAAACTGTTCAAGTATAAAATCGCGGTACACAAAATCAACGGCCGTGTTGCAAAACGCGGTAACCAGTACTACATCCCGGTTTAACTTCTTCAACTGTTCAGGGGCTTCTTCATTCAACGATAAACCGTTTAACTGTCCCGATAATGAACGTAACGAGGAATCGGTGTAGTAAACCGATTCATAACCAGCCACATGGCAGTATGCATAAATACGGCTGGCAACCGGTGGCGGAAAACCATCATGCACAATAGCCTCGGTAAGGGTTGCATTTAATCTTTGAACCAGCCCCTCATCAGGCGGCAGGGGGGGCTTTTTGTTGTTGCACGAGGCCAGGGTTATGGCTATACCGAAAACTGCAACGCGTAAACCTTTATTGAACATTTTGGGTAGTGGTTTAATGTGCGATATCCGGCTATAAAGTTTAAAATAAAAACCGACATCCGTATTAATCAGCCTGTTTTTAACAGCAAAAACTGTCAATTATGTCCGCCAAACATTGCTGAAAAACCCTGTTACTAAAAAATATTCAGGCACATTTCCTTTTACATGCTGGTGCAATTTTTCGTGTCATTACCCGCTTTACGCAAATCTATTTTTTTGTATGGCAGGGTAATAATATCGGGGCTGTTTTCTGCTATCTTATATGCTTTGTTTGCCTGTATATGGCTAAAATGCTGTGTTCTTCCGGTTTTAGGCCAAAAAATATTTAGCTCGTCAATTACATCGGCCTTGCCTAAACCTATCAGTTGCTCAAGCGGGTTTGCACCATAGCTGCCGCCCGTATTAACCCACCGGTAAATAGTGCGGCCTACACCATTGTTTCGCACCTTCACCTCAATACGGGCACCAATAGCCGACCGGTTGCTACTTACCCCCTCCAGTTTCAGCGACACCCAGTTATTATCATTGCCGCCATTAATAAAAAGAGCATGCGTAAAGCGGTCGCTCTCAAACACACCGCCAATATTCACGTATATATCCAGGTCGCCATCATGGTCAATATCGCCCATGGCTATGCCGTGCCCCTTTTGCAAATGCCCCACACCAGCGCCAAAAGTTATATCTTCAATATCCTTGCCTTCAATGTTCCTGAAAAGAAGATTAGGGATTAGTGCCTCAAAATTCGGGAAGCCCGTACCCACATAAAAATCAATCCAGCCGTCATTGTCAACATCGCCAAAATTCAGCCCCATAGCAGTAATAGCACGGTTAAGTTGCGTTGTTTCAAGCGGGGTAAAAGTGCCGTTCTTATTGTTAATATAAATTTTTGAAGGCTCGAAAGTGGGGCTTTCGCCTTTGTATTGGCTTGCAATAAGTTCCATATCCATGTAGTAACTGAAACACACTATATCAAGCCAACCGTCATTATTAAAATCGGCCATAAAAGTTGAGAAACTTTTCACCGGCCCGGCAACACCTGCTTTTTCCGTTTGGTCTTCAAAAACATAATTCCCTTTTGCGTCAGGCCCCTTATTAATAAACAAATGGTTCTTCGATTGATAGCATGATATGTAAACATCCTGTAGGCCATCATTATTTACATCGCCCCAAAATGCCGCTTTTACAAAATCGTTTATTACTAACCCTGCTTGTTTTGAAACTTCTGTAAAAGTACCATCGCCATTATTTTTAAAAAGAAAGGAAGGCGCATTTTCATTCCCTACAAAAAGGTCTAACAAGCCGTCGTTATTATAATCAACCCAAGAGGCCGTTTGGCTGGGCAGGTAATTCAATAACCCGGCCTTATTCGTTACATCTGTAAAAGTACCGTCGCCATTATTCCGTAGAAGCGAGTTAGGCTGCTTGCCCGGCCCGCCATTAAGCCAGCCTCCTCGCATAATATAAACATCCACATTCCCGTCATTATCATAATCGGCATGAATGGTGTTACACCCACCGGTTATCCCGTCTAACCCGGCTTTAGCCGATACATCCTTAAATACTGCACTATCCGGATTATTTAAGTAAAGCCAAGCGCTTGTTTTAAGGTCCCCCGAGGTAGTAAATACATCCAGGTAGCCATCGTTATTAAAATCTTCCATATCGGCCCCGCCGTATAATCCCTTAGTGTTCAGGCCAAGGGCTGGCGCCATATCCTCAAATCTAACGGTGGTATGGTGTGCACTGTATTTGTTAAAGTCGATAAAGTATTCTTCAGGTACTTTATGTGGATATTCACCTAATGTGCTATAGGCTATGTTTAATAGCCACTCTGTTGTGGCATCTTCGCCATTCTCTGCCAGGTCCTTGGTCAGGTATTTTATAGCATTTAATGTGGAGTTTCTCTTCCCGTACACACCAGTGCCGCTAATAGGCATAATACACATTTGTGCGTTATGGCATGCCAGGCAATTTTCCAATTCACCCATACGCAGGTAGCAAAGGCCCATTTGCCGGTATGGGTGTGTAAACGATGCATCGAAATATGAATTATTAAAGCACGAGCCTATAACGCTATTCAAAAACTGGTGCTGGTAAAACGAAACCCGTGTGCTGAAAGTGGGGCGGGTATTTAACCCTTGTATTATAGAAATAGCACTATCAGGGTAACCGCTGTTTAAATACTGGTGGGCAAGGTCGCTTAACATGTAGCTTCTGTTAACACCCGGCGCAATACCCGCCAATTGCTTTTTTAAGGACACTACATTATTATAGTTATAAATAGCATCGGTCTGGTTGTATTGCATAGTCATGGAAAGGCTTTTCAGTGTTGCCTTCATATCAAAATTATCCTTCCGCACTATGTTATAACTATCGGTGTTCTGTGCGCTTAAAATACGTTTAAACAAAAAGGGCGTTATACTCACCTTCTCATAACAATAAATAATGAGCAGGACAGTAATTAACAGGAATAATACAAAGCGTATTTTACGGTTGTTCATAAGCTTGCCGGGAATACTTTATTTGGCAACAGGCATGGGTGAATGCACTTATATATTATTGTTGCCGGGTTAAAATAATCAATAAAGGATGTAATTGTTACGATGGGAGAATAACCATCACACCCCGATTTTTCCTGTGCGTTTGCAAATAAAGCACAATTATATTACTGAGCAGGGTAAACCGGCTATTAAAAGCACAGTTATGCTTATGGCTATAGCAGGGTGTGTTTCCGTATTAACCCTTCTGCATTTATTATAGCTTGTTTTATTTTAGGCAGGTACCACCATTTAAATACAGTTACAAGCAGCTTATTTGCAGGAAAAGGGAACCGGCGCGTTAGCACCTTCCATTCAATTAAACATTGCCCTTCACTCACTTCTGTCAAATTAATTTCCATTCCCATTTTCAATATCCGGTGGTCGGATTGCATACCGACGCTTTCGCCAGGCTTTCGGCTTACCTGTAACCGTATTTGTTGCCGTTTGCCAAACACCGATTTTGTATGCTCTGTATAATTTGTTTCATCATCCCCGGCAGGCTCAACCGATTTTATATGATTAAACAGTAACGGAAGGTTCCCCGGCTCGCTTAATACAGCGTAGATATCAGCTGCGCAGCAACCCGAAGTATAGCCATATGTTAAAATCTCATCCATTGCAGAATAATTCTATTTTTTCTATCTTGCATTTACATCCATGTTCACCCCATGAACAACCATGCCCTTATGGGCTATGCGTGTTTGTGCGCATTAGCCTTTGTACTTGCCTTCAAAAGAGGCTCCACTATACATAAGTTAAGTGGGGTTTTCTTCAGCATTTCTGTTGTAGCATGCACCCTTTTTGCTATGGTAATAATCGTCCAAAAAATGCACGTTTTTCTTTTCCCTATTTGCCTACAAACCATGTATTAGGCCCTTTTTGGCGGAATAATTGCTGCTGGTTATAATATTTCAAATTTAACGCTTAAGTGGCTTAGAATACTTATCCGCGTTAATATTATTGTGTTTTTCGTTCTGTCGGCTATTATTATGTTGCTCACCCACATGTACGACAATATGGTTACCCAAGGGGCTTTTTTTGTATTTGCGGGGTACATCATTTCTCCCCGCCGCAGCTATGTGTGGCTATCTTCCAAAGGGCATTCAGTAATTATGATACAGGTGGTTATTTCAGTTATAACCGCCTTTTTACTAAGTACGGTAAAACCTGATGTAAATTTTGTAACCCCATGGGTTATTATCATTATCAATTTGCTAATGCTGGCAGCGGCCTTTTTGCATGTAAAAAATATGGGGCAAAAAACGGAGGTTCAAAATCCCATAGATACACTAAAGAACACCAGCCCGCTCAATTGGAGGCTGGTTGCGCGAGTAAAATTCCAAAACATCCTCAACATATTCCGACCTGCCAATGGCATCAAAAAGGATATTGTTGATACGGCTTAAAGGAAAAGGCAGTGGCCTTATAACATCGACAAACAAAATAACCCTGCCTTCATTACATAAATTATGTACTTCGTGAACATGGGTATCGTCAAACAATAAACCCCGCCCTTTGGCCCAGGTGGCCTGCTTGCCATCTACCAAAATATAACATGAACCCGCCGGTTCAGGAATTATCATGCCTAAATGATAGCGTAATACCCCTTTATACGGTCCCCGGTGCGGCTTAATGGTAGCATGCGGCTTTAGCACAGAAAACATAGCTGCGCACATACCATCTATCCCTTTCAGTAGCCGTACAGTTTCAGGGCAGCGCCTGGTGTTTTCCTCAAACTCACGGCCAAAAAGAAATAATGGGAACGATTGCCAGTTATCAGCATCCGTAATCTTTTCCTGCTCCACAAAAAAATCCTGTACCGATTGAAGCTTTTGCTGCTGAACAATGCCTTTATATTCCGCAATAATAGCCTCCACATTATTTTCCAGCGCCTCAGTTCCTTTAACCGCATGTGGGTCGCCATACACAATCCGGCCGTCAATTAAATCAATAAGCCACCCAAACACAGCAATAACAACCTTGCCTAAGGCCGATTTTACACGGTATAATGGGTTTGCTTTATTCATAGTGTTTAACTTAATTCACAGTATGAAAGTATAAACAATCAGTTCATCATCCTATTGGTGGTCGTTTATCATTAAAAGTAAAAATTCATGCCACTAAATACATCAGCTAAGCCGGGCATTTCAGGGGCAGGTTATTACGTGCCCGATAATATTATCGGTAATAACGAACTGGAAAAAACCGTAAAGAATTTTGATGCTGCCAAAGCCGGTCGCAGTTTTGATGACTGGGTGCAAAGCCGCTATGGCATAAACGAGCGCCGGAGGGCTGATAATGAAACCGCTTCTTACCAGGCATATAAGGCAGTTGCAACCGCCCTGGCCGATGCCGGTTTAAACGCCACCGACCTCGATTTCCTGATTTTAAATACTTCTTCCGGCGACTATATACAGCCCACTACCGCCAGCACGGTTCAACAACTGCTGGGCATGCGCAAAAATACTTTTGCCATGGAAATTAACCTTCCCTGCGGCGGGCCCATGTATGGTATAGCCACAGCAGTATCATACCTGCTTACAGGTAAATACAAACATGGCGCAGTGGTGGGTGTAGATAAAATGTTTGCCATTATTGATAATGATGATTTCAGGATGGGTTCCCTTTTTGGCGAAGGAGCCGCCTCGGTAATTGTATCCGCAGGAGGGCCTCATATTATCGAAGATTTTCATCTCGCCTCAGCGGCCGAGGAGGGCGAAGAAAAAGATTTCGCGCTAACCATACTGGCTGGCAATTCAAAATACCCCGCTTCCGTACAAACTCTTCAAAGCAAAATGCACTACCTGAAAATGAATGGGCCTAAGGTAGAAGCGTTTGCAGTAAGCGCTATTGTTGAATCGGTTAGCAATTTGCTGGGCAGCGCAGGTTTAACCATAAACGAAATCGATTTTTTTGTACCCCACCAGGCAGCTTACCCAATCATCAACAAAGCCTTTAACTCGCTTAACGCCGATCCTGCCAAAGTTCTTTTTACCCTCGATAAATTCGGTAATACATCGGCAGCCTCAGTATTGCTTACCTTTGCGTATCATAAAAACCGCTATCAGCCTAAACAAAAAATAATCCTTACGGCTATGGGCGCGGGGTTAAACTGGGGCGGTGTTTTAGTTCAATGGTAAATATGGGTGTAAAGCAAATGGCCATTATTATTCCGGTTTATAATGCCGGCAATAATATCCTTAACACATACTACCGCGTTACAGAGTTAATTAAGCTTGCCGGTATACAACAGCCCCTGATTGTTTTTGTAAACGATGCCAGCACCGATAATTCAGCTGCCTTACTGCAACAAATTGTCAGCACAAAAAGCTATATTTCCTTAATCAACCTCAAAAAAAACAGCGGCCAGAATGCAGCCCTGTTCACAGGCATAAATTATGCCGAAGCCCCTTTAATAATGACTATTGATGATGACTTCCCTTTCGACCCTGCCGAGTTAGCTTTGCTTATTAATAACCATATATCCGCCGGCAAAAAAATCACGTTTGGCATTCCGGCCTCGCATAAGCAAGGCATATCTGCTTTTCTAAAATTATTCTTCCCCTCATACCGCAATATTGATTTTCATTCAAGCCTGCGCATATTTGATGGTAGTGTGCGGAAACTGATTACTGAAAACAAAACGCTTTACCCGGCAATCTTCCTGAAAATTAAAGCACGCGATATGAATTATCAGCTAATGCATAGCTATCAGGGTAAATCAGAAAGCCGTTACAATATGTTTCGATACTTTGCTTATTACCGCGCCGAAATAGGCATAATATTAATGCGCCTCTTCGGGCTACTTGGTATTATAACACTGGTGGTATCAATTTATAACCACTTATACCTGTGGGCGGTAGCTTTCTGCTTCACATTTTTTGGGTTATCTTCGGCTATATACCTTAGCGCGTTAAAAGATTACAGCAGGCTGCATTACCGGGTAAATGATAAAACTGAAATTTGATGGTTGCTTATTCTGGATCTGAATCAGAAGTTACCGGCCTTAAAACCGGCAGGGGCGAAATCACCGACCTGGCACTGGTTGATTTGCCCGCCTTAATTTTTGAAGGCCAATACGATATTTTACGATTGAAAATAAATGCCGGGCTGGCAAATGTTTTCCTTTATTTGGAAAACCTCGGCACGCCCTTTAATATTAATAGCATTTTGCTACGCAATTCATATTTTTTTAATGAAGCACAGTCCGTTCCTGAAGTTTTACAGTCTGCATTTAGTTTCGAAACACTTCATTCGGGCAATGTGCAGGCACTTGATAAAGTTTTTAACCCCAGCATAGAAGCCGTAACCGGAATGGTTTACCCATCGTGGTTACAGGATGCACTGATTGAAAAACCCACCATGCAACGCGCCGCACTAGAATATGCCCGTTCGTTTGCTTATGGTGGCGATGGCAAAATGGGTTGGCTTATCAAGTATAACAACGAGTACATTGGTTATAACCTGGGCAGAAAAACAGGAACAGATTTTGAAGGAATTTTGATTGGCGTGCTACCACAATACCGTAATAAAGGGGCGGCAAGCTATGTCTACGAATATTTCATTAACCACGTTTTTCGCGAAATGAATATTGGGCATTTCTTTAACGACATCCAGGTACAAAACTACCCCAGTATGAGAAGTACCTTTAAAGAAAACATTGTACCGTCTGCCACCTGGATAAACGTAACCCTGTTTCCACTGCTTAGCTATAGAACCGAACAGGTAGAAAAGATATCATTAGATGTTGCTGCTACGGAAGAAGGCCTGAACCGGTACAATGAACCAGAATTGAGCAAAAGTAAATGGTTTAGCGTTGCTGCTTTACGTAATAAAAACGCACCAAAAACAGTATCATTCAAAAAATTGGCCGCCATAACAAATGGAGCCAACGTTT
>DASZPC010000461.1:0-3802 GCA_035550455.1 Chitinophagales bacterium
TCGGTATAGTGGCTTAGTATGCGCTCAAGGTCGTGAGCGTTCCAGGCGGCAATCCACTCTTCGGTAAACTTATAGGCAAAGTGTTGCGTTACCATACGCAGTGTTTTTTATTCCCATTTAAAAAGGCGGGTGGCTAATACATAAACTATTACACCCCATACCAGCAGTACCGCAATATCGTTCCATACCATAAACAGGTTTTGCCCTTCAAAAGCCACTTTGCGCATGGCGTCGTTCAGGTAAGTTAGCGGCATTAATTTGGGTATCGGTTGCAGCCATTCCGGAAATACGGTAATAGGGAAGAAGGTGCCTGCAAGTAAAAACTGTGGCAGCGTTACCAGGTTGGCGAGCGGCGGCACGGCGCTTTCGTTTTTAGCCAAACCCGAAATAATAAAGCCAAACCCCATAAACACAAACAGGGCAATAAAAGCCAGTACCAGCATGTAAATGAAAGTTATCAGCCCGTGTTGCAGTGTAAAGCCAAATGCCAGCCTGCCCAGTATAATAATAAAGCTGGAGGTAAGCAGCGCAAACGTTACGCGGCTCAGCGCCTCGCCCAAAACAATAACCGATTTGTGCACCGGTGTGGCAAAAAAGCGCTTTATCACCAGCATATTGCGCAGGTTTAAAAACACAAAGGCCGTTCCAAACACGCCCATGCTTAACAGCGAAAAACCTAACATACCCGGCAATATAAAATCAATGGTTTTATAGGCATGGTTGGTTACTTCCTCAGTGTTCAGCACTGCCACGCGGCTTACCTGCGGCATGGCGCTCAAATTAGCCTCGTCCACAGCGGTTTTCATCATCATTTTTAGCATAGCCCCACCCTGCGCCGATGCTTTAGATGTTTCCAGTTTAACCTGCAAATGCGGCACGGTACTATCATTGCTTATACTAAAACGCAACACGCCATCCAGCTTGCCTTTTTCAAGCTCATCGGTCATGGCATCGGCGCTTTCATTCCTTATCAGTTTTACTTCCGGCCTCGATTTTAGTAAGGCATAAATGGCATTAGTGGTATCGCTGTCGGGCGTTACGCCCACACCCACAGTCATGCCCCCTTTGCCTATAAACCCAAAAACCAGTATAAAAAACAAAGGGAACGCAAACGAAAATGCCACCGCCGATGGGCTGCGGAAGGTACTTTGCAGGCTGGCCTTTGCAATGGCAAGTAAAGCTCGGGCCTGGCTGTATGGTCTTTTATTGCTCATATTGGTTACCGGAAGTTCAGTTTTAAAAATGTTTATTCATCGCGCCACTCCTTGCCCGTCAGGTTCAAAAACACATCCTCAAGGTTTGCTTTTTTAACTTCTTTCTTTCTTTCAAAACCTTTGGCAACTAACTGGTCAATCAAATTATCGGGGGTATCAAGCGCTACAAATTTCCCGCTGTCCATTACCGCTACCCGGTCACATAACTCTTCGGCTTCATCCATATAGTGCGTAGTTATAACCACGGTGGTTCCCTTAGCACGTATTTCTCTTATTAAATCCCAAAGGTTCCTGCGCGATTGCGGGTCAAGTCCGGTGGTAGGCTCATCCAGAAAAATAATCTTCGGGTCGTTAATCAAAGTAGTGCAAAGCGAAAACCGCTGCTTCTGCCCACCCGAAAGGTCTTTGTATTTGTTCTTTGCTTTGTCTTCAAGACCCACCAGTTTCAGCATCTCCATTTTATCAATCCGCACATTATATAACCCGCTGAAAAGGTCCAGCAACTCCAGTAGTTTCAAACTGGGGTAATAACCTGCTGCCTGTAGCTGCACCCCAATTACTTTCTTTATATCGTTCGGATGTTTATCTACATCAAGGCCATCTATTGTTACATCGCCCGCCGATTTTTCGCGCAGCGTTTCCAGTATTTCAAGGGTGGTGGTTTTGCCTGCCCCATTAGGGCCAAGCAGGCCAAAAATTTCGCCTTCGTAAACTTCAAAGCTGGTGCCGTTTACGGCTACAAAATCGTCGTAGTATTTAACCAGGCCCTTAACCGAAATAATTACATTTTTCTCAGTTGCCATTTCTAGTAATAGTTGGTGGCAAAGGTATTACGCTATCTTTCCTAAACAACAACCTTTTTCTCAATTCGATGCGGCAACCACCCCCTTTTTATTATGCAGGTATAATTCAACCTTTTTTAACAATAGTTCGGCTACAAACTGGTTTCCGTAGGGCGTTAAGTGGCAGTAATCTGTATAAAATTCCTTATCGCTGCCCATATCATTCATCTTTTTGTTCACATCTACATAAGCGCCGCCGTTTGCTGTTATCAATGAGTCAAAAACCGGCGACATATCATTGAGCAAAAATGCCCCATTTAAGTTTTTTATCCCGTAAATACTCAACCCCATTTCTTTTCGCAACGAATCGAAAGTCAACCCGCTGTTATTGATAATGCCCGGTATAAGCTGTTCAATATTTGCCTTAATGTTCACCGTGTCAACTACGGTTACTGTTTCCAGTTTGTTCCTGAATTTTAATTCCAGCGGGCTTAGTTGTTTTTGGTTTTCCCTGCGCTGTAAAGTTGGCTGTAAGCAAAATACAGAATATACGCCATCGGCATTTAACTGTTTTTCATATGATGCCACCAGCCAAAGTAGTTTAGTGGATACAGGGTTAAAATGTTTTTTGAGGTTATAGGCACTAATATCCGGTTCGAGTGTAATAGGTGTTTTATTGTCTGAAACCCGCTTCCGCGAAAACATTTTATGCTTTTCAAGTTTGGCTTGTTGCCTTATTTGCTTGTAGTTATAATAAGCCAGTGTATAAGGCCACTTGGGTATACGCGCTATAGCAGAAAGTTCAAGCCCCTCTTCTAATTGTTGCTCGTTATCCGAATAAGGGTCGTTCAATCCCTCTTTCCCCGTCATATTCCCCATGTCGTTATATCCGTCAATATTTATTACTATGTCAGGGTCAAAATCGTGCAGCCGTTCCATATATAAAGCAAAATCCTGGCTCAGTTTAAATCCTACCACTGCCGCATCAATTACTTCAAATTTCTGTTCGGGGTATTTTTGGGTTAATAACTTTTTAAGTTTACCGGCAATGGTGGCATTATAACAATAACTACCAACCGGGTAGCTCGAATCTTTCATTACACTTCTCGATTCCAGGCTTCCCCAGGCTGTTGAGCCACCTACGATGAAAATGCGGGTAATGCCTTTCTCTTTTTCGCGTTTTACATTTTCTTCAGCTAAAAACCCATTGTTGTCTGTTTCAAAAGGGCTGGGGTTTAAATTTTCATCAAAACCACCGAATTTGAAATTTGGCACATTTTCGGTTACGGTGTAACCACTAACTCTTCGCCCATAAGGGTACAGGTTATTGCTGTTATTGGAAAGCAGCCCTGCTTTCAACAATTCGTTTTTAAAATGCCTTTCAAGCATCGATACCCCCACCACTAAAACAATTACTGAAATAATGAGGGAAGGTAAATAGCTATACCGTTTCAATGTAAAATATTATTTATGTTCCATCTGGTTCACTAAAGCATTCACATCGCTATGGTTCGGGTCAATTTTTTGCGCAACCTTCAAATAATATAAAGCACTGTCGGGCTGCTGCATGGCCATAAAGGTTTTGGCAATATTAAATGCCGGGTTAAATGCTTGTGGGTCTACAGCAAGGGCTTCTTTATTTACCGCTATGGCATTATTGTAATCCTTCATCTGGAAATAAGCATAACTAAGATTGGCATAGGCTTCCAAATGCCCACGGTGTGTTTCAAGGTATTTTCGGTACAAAGGTATAGCGGCTTCATATTGGCCTTTGTTATGCAATATCACTGCCATTGAAAAATACGG
>DASZPC010000462.1:0-1722 GCA_035550455.1 Chitinophagales bacterium
TTGTCCTTACAACCCTTCCATAAAAACCTATAATAATTCCTGTGTCCCCCCAAAAGGTAGCATCAACAATAGCATCGGGGAAAGAATCATTAAATACCTGTATTTGACGCCAGGTTTGGCATTGTGCTCCCGTGCCAAAAGCAATTACAAATAGCAGCGATGTATAATACTTTTTCATTGCTTAACAAATTTAGCGGTTTTAATTTTGTTATTGTTACCCCTAACTCCTCCTGACGCTCCGGTCAGGATGAAACACCTAAAGAGGGCTTTAATACCGACTCATCCCCTTGCCCCTTCTCTGCCAGACAAAGAAGGGGTGAAATACAACTGTTGGAATCGGGATTTGCAGGATTTTAGGATTGATACTTAAACCCCGAAGAGGTAATAAACCTCTCTGGGGTATGCGTAGGGTTTATTCATCGGATGGCTCATTTTATATTTATGTGAAGGCCTCACCCTAAATCCCTCTCCCAAGGAGAGGGACTTTCTAATTGCACATTTTATGTGAAGTTATAGATAGTGCTTTTGTTGCAAAGGGGTGGGGTGGTGGTATATATTTGGTTTGGTGGGTAATGCCCATGCTGTTCTTTGACATATTGATACTGTGGAAATGGTATTAGCGTGGGGTTGTAATGCAGGCCGGGAATGGCCGGAATGGGGGCAGAAAAGTCTAAATTTGTCTATTTTAGATAAGTGATTGATTATCAATGGGTGCAATTTTTGTAACTAATTGATAATCAGCAAAACGAAGTGACAAAAGATAGACAAATTTCGACAAAAAACCGACCGAAGTAGGCAATGGGTTTATTGACTATTAATGCTTTACCAGACCGTGAGGACATGGCAAGTTAAGCGTAAAGGCTGTGAATTTTATTATGGAGGAGCGGCTATAATATGGAATTAAACGAAACCCCGGCAGTGCGTAGGTTTTTAAGCCAGCTTTGCTGGTAGGGTATAATCCAGTTGGTTTCAAAATCGGCTTTGGTTTGCACCAGGTTGTTGAAGACGAGGGTATCGTCGACAATTTCGCCTGATTCAAGCAGCTTTTCAAAATCATCTTTACGGCAGCTTAGCACATCGCCGTTTTTCAGGTAGGCAATATTCCACCGGTCGAAGAAGTTAGCCTGGTATTCGTAACCGAGGAGGCGGATAAAGTGTACGGAAGAGTCGATAGAGCATCCGCTAACGCCAACCGCGGCTTCATCGGCCATTAGAACCACAAAGCGGTTGTATAAAAGGCCGCCATCGGCAACCACTTGGTTTTTGTGGGATGTCCAGCCGGTGGCAAAGTCTTTAATTTTATGTTGGATGGTAGCAGCTTCGCCATCGGTAAACATCCTGTTAGCCTGGTAAACCCAAACACGGGCAGTAGCCGGTAAATTATTGGTGATGGTGGTATTCATCATATAAAGGTTACGTTATCAAAAAATGACAATACAATGACAGTTAGTAGTAATGATAAGAACCTGCAGAAGTGCAATTTTGTTTCCCGAAGTTACGAATAATTTTATGAAGCATATCTTTACTTTAATAACAGCGTTGTTGGCCCTGTTTACAACTAATGCGCAGGTTTTAGCCCCCAATGATTCGGCCTTAACGGGAACGGGTAATACGCAGATGGTATTTTACAGTCTTTCAACGGGTTATAAAACGGTAAGTTCAGATACCGACTGGCATTTGGCTATTACTGTAAGGCCTACCCAGTACCCCTCGGCCCCGCTT
>DASZPC010000463.1:0-4077 GCA_035550455.1 Chitinophagales bacterium
CAAACAAAGCCATCCGTTTATTGCGTCAGCATGGCCATGAAGTAGTAGCCGTAGGCCGTGATAAAGGCGAGGTGGCCGGGGTGGGTATTCAGGCCGATTTTCCTGAAAACGGGAGTATTGATACGGTAACGCTTTACCTGAACCCCGAAAAACAAAAGCTGTATTACGATAAGATACTGAGCGCGCACCCGCGCCGCATTATTTTTAACCCCGGTACCGAAAACCCCGAGTTTGAAAAAATGGCCCGCCAAAAAGGGATTGTTACCGAGGAAGCCTGCACGCTGGTGCTGCTGAACACGGGGCAGTATGAGTGATTTTTGCTTAGCTAATGGCCTACACCTGGGTTAAGCCCCAATTATAATTTACCTCCGTTGATAAATTTTACTTTCAAGGTTGCTTCAAATTAACTATCTATGAATTATTTAATGTTGCGCATAAATCTTTTTGAAAATCATACCTGATGAAAGTAGATTGGATTTTTTACCACAATAGAAAATATAAGCTCCGGGTAATTTATTTGCCCAGGTTAAATCATGATGTAAATATCGCTTCTACCTTTCTTGAGAAGAAGCTGATGAATGATTTAGGAAATAATTATATTTCAAAAGAAGCACAGGAAGTAGATGAAAGAATATATTTTTTTGTAGACCCTAAACTTTTTGCCTTATCGGATAGGGACTTACTCAAAGTTCTAAGAAAAAACACGTATTAAATTATGCTTGAGTTTCAATTCTTCCCACGTTCGCAAGGCATTACTGAACAAATAAAAAATGTGATTTCATGTTTCGAAAAGGAAATCCAGCGGATAAAATCGCCGGATAATAATTTATCAAGCAATGAGGTGCTGGAAATAATTCGTCCCCATCTTCAGGCAATCGGGTTTAAGGTTGAAACTGGGAAATCGAAGGCGAAAAAACTCGAGGTTCCTGTTTTATTCGGATTAGATAATAAAATTGATAAGGCTTTTCATGCAGATGCAATTAGCGGCGACGGCAAAATTGTAATAGAAATTGAAGCTGGCAGAGCAACTGAAAATAATCAATTTCTTAAAGATATTTTTCAAGCATGTATGATGTTTGATGTTGAATACCTCATTATAGCTGTAAGAAGATCTTACCGCACTCATAAAGACTTCGACATTATTTATACTTTCCTGGAAACCCTATATATTTCTAACAGGCTGCATTTGCCTTTGAAGGGTATATTGCTAATTGGCTATTAGCGAAATTAGGATAACTACAAGTGTTTGATGCCAATATCAGCCATATTAATGACGCTTCATGTCTGCCTGTTACTGCATAAATAAGGCTCCATTTAAGCATAGTTGGCGGGCATTTTCGGTATTTCGTTTTGCCTATTCAATATTGGCTGCTAACTTACCGCCAAAAAACAAGCTATATGGACTATACCGAAGGGATGCTTAAAGAAGGGGCGCTGAAAGGCAAAACCATTATTATAACCGGTGGCGGCACCGGTTTGGGCAAATCGATGACGAAATATTTTTTAACCCTGGGCGCTAACGTAGCTATTACCAGCCGCAAGCTGGAGGTGCTTGAAAAAACAGCCAGCGAACTGATGCAGGAAACAGGCGGACAGGTGCTGCCGCTGGCCTGCGATGTGCGTAATTATGCCGAGGTGGAGAAAATGCTGGCCGCCGTGGTGGAGAAATTTGGCGGGGTGGATACGCTTATTAATAATGCCGCCGGTAATTTTATAAGCCCTACCGAAAGGCTATCATCGAGGGCGTTTGATACGGTGGTGGATATTGTGCTGCGCGGCAGTTATAACTGCACCCTGGCACTGGGCAAATACTGGATTAAGGAAAAACAAACCGGCAAAACGGTTTTGAATATTGTTACCACCTATGCCTGGACAGGCTCGGCTTATGTGGTGCCTTCGGCCTGCGCGAAAGCGGGGGTGCTGGCTATGACACGCTCGCTGGCGGTGGAATGGGCCAAGTACGGCATACGCACCAATGCTATTGCACCGGGGCCCTTCCCAACTAAGGGCGCATGGGACCGCTTGGTGCCGGGCGAGTTCCGCGAAAAATTCAGTTTGGAAAAACATGTGCCATTGCGCCGCGTAGGGCATCACCAGGAGCTTTGCAACCTGGCGGCTTATCTTATTTCAGACTACTCGGCCTATGTAAACGGCGATGTGGTTACTATTGATGGTGGCGAATGGCTGCTGGGTGCAGGCGAGTTCAATATGTTTGAAGAAGTATCGCAAGACCAATGGGATTTTATAGAGCAAATGGTGCGCCAGGCAAAGAGCGAGTAGGGATAACCACCTCTAATCTTATTAGTTGAAACAACCACCCCGATAATTATTCTTAAAAGAATAATTGTCTGCCCCGTACTTAACTGTAATAATACAACCACCTCGTCTGCCTGCGCTAAAGCTACGGCAGCCACTCCTCCTTAATAAGGAGGAGAGTTTTTGAAATACAAAAAACACATTAAAAATTCCTCTTGTTCAAAAGGAGTAGTTTTTTTAATCAAAATATATTAATAATTCCCCTCCTGAATCAGAAGATGGGTTTTTAAATACATTAAAATACATTAAACACAAAACAGAAGATTACTTCGGCTGATATGCTAATGATATAATGTGAAATTAACCTCGTAATGAACAGTTATTATACTGCCCTACTCCTTCTCCTTAAACGAGTTCAGTATTTTATCAATATCATCTTTATAGCGCAGCTTGCGGTCCTCGCCGCGTGTCCAAACACTTAAATGGTAGGTGCTGTCCTTTCCGGTTAAAAGCACTTCGCTAAAGTAAATAGGCTCATCTTTCATTTTGCCATAAATCTCGCAGCGTATGCCTTTCAGCCCGCCAATTGTTACAGTGTTTGAATCGGTAACCACAGGTTTAGTAAGCGATTTTCGCAGCACATTCAGGTTAGTGTTCATCAGGCTTCCTAATTTATCCGAATCAGTTTTTGCCACTACCTCGCCAATAGCATAAAAATTACGGTAGCGGTTGGCATACTGAAACGGCGCCCCCGGTTTCAGCTTCTCTTCGGGCTTTGTCCAGGGCGGTACGGAAATAATAAACCTATCGTGCGTATCGGCTTGCTTGTATTCGGTGCTGTAATGGCAGGCGGGCAATACCAACAAGGCCGCAAATGCCAAAATAAAAGGCGTATAAAAACGCTGGATAAATTTTTTCATAAACAATTCTTCGGTTAAGGCCAAAGCGTCGCGAATATAACTAAGCTACGCTTTTTTCTTTGGCGGCCTGTTGCCGGCGCAGGGTGCGGGCGCGCAAATCGGGGCCATTGTGGCTCCAACCCGGCGGGTAGAAAATATATTTCAGCTTATCCTTAAAGGTTGGGGCGCTCTTTACATCGTGCCATATAGCCACAAACTCGTGCGAGGCTATTTTGAACAGGTTGTACGTTTCAATGTTTTTGGTAAGGCCGTAAATGGGCTTATCGTCATCGCGTTCGGGGGCAAAAGTGCCAAATAGGCGGTCCCATATTATTAAAATGCCGGCGTGGTTTTGGTCAAGGTAGCGCACATTACTGGCGTGGTGTACCCGGTGGTGCGATGGCGTATTGAAAATAAACTCGTACCAGCGCGGCAGCCTCCGAATCAGTTCGGTATGCACCCAGTATTGGTAAATAAGCGAAATACTCATCATCATCAAAATCATCAGCGGCGGAAAGCCCACCAACGGCAGCCAAAACCACCAAAAATATTTATACAACTGTTCTGCCCAGCTTTGGCGCAGGGCGGTAGCCAGATTTAGTGTTTGCGATGAGTGGTGGTTTACATGCGCCGCCCACAGCAGCCTTATTTCGTGGCTTAGGCGGTGGTGCCAGTAAAAAGTAAAATCATCGGCAAAAAGTATCAGCACCCAGGTGTACCAGTGCCAGCCCAAATCAAAAATGCGGTACTGGTACAAAATGGTGTAACAGCCATAAGCCAGCGCTTTCATTACCACATTAATTACCAGCGAGCCCAGCCCCATGCCAATGCTCGAAAGCGCTTCCTTGCTTTCGTACAGGTTCATTTGCTCGCGCCAGTTAATAAACAATTCAGTAGCAATAGCCAGCAAAAAGAACGGAAT
>DASZPC010000464.1:0-2083 GCA_035550455.1 Chitinophagales bacterium
TCATTTGTGGAGACATGGTAAGGGGAGTACCCTGGCATATAGTTAAGTTTACCGCTGTATTTAGGACTACTCTTGGAATGGCAACATTAATGGTGTCGGCACTGGTTCGCCCAAAAACATCTGTAGCGGTTAACGAATAAGTACCGCTTTGTGTGACCCTTATAAACGAAGCGGTGGAACCGGTAGACCATTGATAGGTTGAATAGCAATTTGAGGGCCTCAAAGTATCGGCACATAGCCGGTACGATTCGTTTATGTCAGGCCCAAGATTAACAGGCGGCACATATCGGTTATGAAGATAGGTGTTTACACACAGCATCTCAGAATCGCTAAGAGCGCGATTAAAAATGATAATTTCGGCAATCTGGCCATTGAAGTTATCGAAGCCGGCTATATTTTGGGTATTGCCTATAAAAAACTGGGCATTGGTAAACGGCCCCACCAGTTTTGAGTACGTAGAGCTAACCTGTAGCGCCCCATCTTCAAAAATTTCCCCTTTAACGCCATATGTTTTACGTACGCTCCAAACATTAAAGGCAAAACCGGCATTGGGCATCGTTGGCGAACTTATGTAGGCATTTGCATCGGTATTATAGTTATTCAAAAATACAAACGATTGGTCTGTGAGCCTCCGGTACAACCATAGGCCATTGGTAATAGTACCGCACTTTAAAAGCCCGCCGGTATAACGGCTTGCCGACTGGGCATTGCCCATAGCAACAATAAACACAGTAAAAGAGGAGTGGCTTATAGGCAACGAATCGTGGCCCTTAAACATTTGTTTGCCCGGCGCGGTTGAGTTCGCAAAGTTTATTACAGGCTTGTTGTTCATAACACACGATGTAACCCTTGTAGGTTGGCTATCGGTTGTTGAGGGGGCATAAGCATCAAAGCCATTGCCGCTAAGGTCGCGCCAAACCAATACGTTCGAGTTGTTACTTGCCATTGTAACATTACTATCGGCCCTAAACCACGCCAGCACATTTCCAATATCAGCCGGCCCTCCACATTGGGCAAACGCACTGTACGCCCCGGCAAAAGTCAACAGCACAAGTACAGCAGCAAAGCGGTAGAAATATCGCATATAATAAAATCTATAATTCTTCTATGGTGAAGATAATATTAAAAAGCCAGCTTTTAAATTCGGTTCCTTCTTATTTAGTAATACGGCTGGCCATGCCAATTGTTCCAAAAATTACACAGTTCAGCTTGTATTGGGCTTAAAGATGCTTGTATTTTACAGTTTCCGCCCTTTGATATTTTCAACTTACAGGACAAAACCGCCAGGGCTGTATAATAAATCAATCACCCGCTAAACAGAAGAAATTTGACTTAAAAGTCATCAGGTAATTTGCCTGTAAACCGAGGCATAATTTTCAACCCCGCCTGTAAGCGAATAGAAAAACTTGGCCCGCTCCCTGATATAGGCCGGGTTGTAGGGAGAATTAAGCAGGGATTTAACGGCAGCTTCATAATCAGTAGTGGCAAAATTATGAACCAAAACACCGGTTTTTTCATCTACAATTTCGTTAATGTCGCCCACATTGGCATTGCAAACCTGGGGTATGCCAAGGCCCATAATTTCGCCCTGCTTGGTGGGCGATGAGGCTCTTTTTGAAAACACAGGTTTAATAAAAAACAGTGATGCTGTTGACAGCGATAAATAGGTTGGCACCAGTTTATGTGGTGCAGCAGTAATAATAAATTTATCAGCAGACAGGCCTTTTGAAATGGCTAAATCAAGAATATGTTTTTTATCGTCGGGCGTAATAAACAAAAACCGGGCATCGGGACGGTGTTGCAAAAGGCATTTAAAAAAGTCAAGCATTTCATCAGGCATATACCAAGTGCCAATGCTGCCTAAATAGCTCAGTATAAAATCGTCTTCCTTAATCGAAAATTGTTGGCGCAGCTCTGCCAGTTTTGCTTTATCAATAGCCGCCTGCGAAAACCTGTCGAGGTCGGCACAGCAGGGTATTACCTGTATCGGTACGGGCTGGCCTTTTATTTCCGTCCAGCAATGTATTACGCCTTCTCCGTTATGGGTAAGGCTTACGGTATAATCCGCCTCCGATAAAAATTC
>DASZPC010000465.1:0-3986 GCA_035550455.1 Chitinophagales bacterium
GGAACTATCCTTACCTGGTGGGTACAAATGTTTTTGTTCCGGCATTGCTGGCGGGCAACGCTGTAATGTACAAGCCTTCGGAATTTTCGTCGTTAACGGGTTTGGAAATAGAAACATACTTAAAGAAGGCCGGTGTGCCCGATGATGCCTTCCAGGTGGCAATTGGTGCAGGCCCTGTTGGGCAGGCTTTGCTTGAAATGCCTTTCGATGGTTACTACTTTACAGGCTCATACAAAACCGGGCAGTTTATTTACGAAAAAGTAGCCCCAAAAATGGTGCCCTGCCAGTTAGAATTAGGCGGCAAAGACCCGCTGTATATTGCCGATGACGTAGAGGATATTAAATCCGTAGCGGCCAGTACCGCCGATGGCGCATTTTACAACAACGGCCAAAGCTGCTGTTCAGTTGAACGCATTTATGTGCACGAAAAGATTTTCGACCGGTATGTTGATGAGTTTGTGAAAGAGGTAAACACCTACAAAACCGGCACCCCTACCGAGGCAGGCGTGTACATTGGCCCCCTAACCCGCGAAGCACAATTAAATGTAGTTGATGGGCAGGTGCAGGATGCCGTTGCTAAGGGCGCCAAAGTGCTTACCGGTGGCAAACGTGCCGCAGGCAAAGGCTATTTTTATGAACCTACCGTGTTGGTAAATGTAAACCACAGCATGGCCGTAATGCACGATGAAAGCTTTGGGCCCGTTATTGGCATTATGAAGGTAAAGGACGATGCCGAAGCTTTGCAGTTAATGAACGATACCGAATACGGCCTTACCGCCGGGGTTTACACTCCCAATGCCGAAAGGGCCAAAAAGCTGCTGGCACAGGTTAACGCAGGTACCGGCTATTGGAACTGCTGCGACCGTGTAAGCGCCGCCCTGCCCTGGAGCGGGCGCAAACATTCGGGCTTTGGCGCTACCCTTTCGCACGCAGGTTTAAGGGCGTTTACACAGCCCAAAGCCTACCATTTAAGGGGGTAAACAGGTAAAAGCAGGCAAATATCAGAACCTCAAAGGGTTTTGATTACCTAATACCGGGCTGTATTTTATTTAGGTCGCACCTAATCTTAGCTTCGCTAAGTCAATTATTTTATTTTAATTTGCTCATTACAGCGTTGTACGGTATTTATTGCGGGAATTGCCGGCAACTTAGGGCTAACTGTATCTATTATAATAAAACTGCATGGCTATGAAAAAATTTACAAAGCTGTTCATGGTTTTGGTGTTTGCGTTTAGCGTTGGGACTCTCTCCGCACAGGATACCCCATCCGACCAGCAACAACCTGCCACCACTGCTCCGGCAAATAACGAAAACGGAACAATGGGCGCTACCGGTGTTACAGGAAACGAAACCCCTTCATCTGGCATGGAGCAACCTATGGCAGCTACCGGCGCTACAGGGGCCACCGGCACCGAACAGCCTATGGGCGCTACCGGCGGTACCACCCAGGAAGCCACCACTGGCAGCACCGGCGCTACCGGTTCAAGCGGCAAGGTTAAAAAAGACCCTCAGAACCAAACACAGTTCCTGCAACCTGATATGGAGTCGAAGAACTACAACTTCTACAACCGCAAAGCAATCTCTCAGCCAATCATGATGAGCTATGACCAGGATTCAGCGGTTTATCAAAACGGTAAAAAAAGCCGCAAGCAACAGGCCGCTTACCTGGCCAAACAATATGCTTTCCCCGCAAAACCTCACGACCAATGGGAACTGGGCATTAACTTTGGCGCTGCTTATATCAGCGGCAACGTAAAACCACTGGTAAGCCCAATTGGTATTGTTGAAAATGTGGGTGCTGGTTTTACTATCCGCAAAGCCCTTAGTTATGTGCTTTCATTACGTGGTGGTTATAACTTTATGATGATGACCGGCCGCAACTGGCAGCCCGATCAAAACCTTCAGTATGACGAAGCCTTTCACGGCGCTTACGACCCTCGCGTTAATTACTGGAATAACCCCGCCCTGCTGGCCTCAAATACCATTGCGGGTATTCCTATGAATAAAACCTTCTTCTATAACTATCGCACGTATGTTCACGAAGCCCACCTGGAAGCTATCTTCAATTTGGGCAATATAAGCTACCACCGCGAACGCAACCTGGTCAACTTTTACATGATGGCCGGTGTAAGTGGTTTCTTCTTCACTACTTACATGAACGCCCTTAATAAGGATGGCAATGTGTACGATTTCTCGAAGGTATACGAGCTTTACCTGAGCAATAATACCGGCGATGTTAACAGCCGCGTTAAAAATCAGCGTAAAGAAGCCCTCAAACAACTTAATGGTATTTACGACAACACCTACGAATCGCGCGTTGAGCGCGCCAACGATAAACCCGGTATCAAAAACTGGGAATTTGTGCCCGCCCCAATGGTGGGCTTTGGCCTTCAGTTCCACGTATCTAAGTGGGTAACACTTGGCCTTGAAGAAAGGGTAATTATTACACAAAACCACCTGGATGGTTATTTCTGGCAGCAGGATTACCATGCCGCGCTGGTTAGTCACTACGATAACATTTCATACACCTCGCTGAACCTGAACATCCATTTGGGCGGTAAAAAACGTACTGAACCAATGTACTGGCTCAATCCGGTTTACCATACCTACAAGAAATTGGGCGATGTAGATCCTCAATCAATGATGGAGCAAATGTTTAAGGATGATGACGAAGACGGTGTTCCAAACTATTTGGATAAACAACCTAACACACCTAAAGGCTGCCCGGTTGATACCCACGGTGTGGCGCTTGATAGCGACCACGATGGTATTACCGACTGTCTGGATAAAGAACCATACTCGCCACCGGGTTACCCAATCGATTCTAATGGGGTGGCAATTATACCGCCAAACCCTTGCTGCGATACTACCGGCTACAGCAATGGTAATGGTGTAGGCGCTAACGGCTTACCTAACGGCGAAGGCGGTGGTGGCCTGGGCGGTAACGGACGTGGCCGTCATGGCAACAGCGGTTACGACTGCTCTAAGATTGAGCTACCGGCTGTAATGTTCGATAACGACAAGTACTACCTCGATCCGCAATACTATGGCAACCTGCACCAGATAGCTGAAAGGATGCAGATGTGCCCCGACATGAAACTGGTTGTTACTGGTTACGATGAATCGCACAACGACCAGAAATACAACGAACAACTAGGCTGGAACAGGGCCAACAGCGCTGTTGACTACCTGGTTGAGAAATACGGTATTTCGCGCGACCGCTTTATTATCAAATACCAGGGCGGCAAAAAAGCGGCTGCCGGTACTCCATACCAAAAGAAAATGACAAACAAAGTAGAGTTCCGCTATGCTAACGAAGGCGAAACCGGCGATAGTAATCCACCGGCGCCGCATCCGGGCTTAAAAGCAGGCTCTAATAAATAACGGACCAGATTTGAAAGAAAAAGGGCGCATTCAGCGCCCTTTTTTGTTTTACCCCGATATATAAAAAACAAAAAAGCAGCTGCTGGCTTTACCAAACAACTGCTTTTAAGTAGTGGTGTGGGAGGGAATCGAACCCCCGACACAAGGATTTTCAGTCCTTTGCTCTACCAACTGAGCTACCGCACCGTTTATTTAAGGGATGGCAAAAATAATTATTTCCCCCGCTTTGCAAAATCTATAAAAATGGTGTTTTTACCACTATAGCCTTAACCGCCTGGTTCCTTATTTCAACAAATATTGCTGAGCCTACTGCCGAAAACTCCGTTTTTACATAACCAAGCCCAATAGCCTTGCCCAGCGTTGGCGATTGTGTGCCCGAGGTAACCTCGCCTATCTCATTGCCATCGGCATCTTTAATTTTAAAATGCTGGCGGGGTATTTTGCCCTTTTCAGGTATCTCAAAACCCACCAACTTCTTTTTAGGGCCATTATCCTTTATGGCTTTATGGTAATCGGCATTTATAAAGTCCTTGGTAAACTTGGTTATCCAGCCCAGCCCGGCTTCAATAGGCGAAGTGGTATCATCAATATCATTACCATAC
>DASZPC010000466.1:0-6880 GCA_035550455.1 Chitinophagales bacterium
TACATTCACCTCCAGCGTATATTGCCAGGCCTGCTTTTTAGCCGGGGTTAACGATATTATACAATCCAGGTAATTGCCCTCCCTGTTTTTAGCTTTTACATAGTCCAGATTGGTGAATTTAAAAGTGCCCAGTTGCGCTAAATGGTTAATGGTGCGTGTTTCGTCTTCCTTTCTGTATAGCTGATTTCGCCGGAAAAAGATATTATCCATTAAAATGCCTTTTCGGAATTTCATTTTCTGGGCAATAAAGTGGAACTCGCCTACGGTAACAGTATCACGGTGTATGGTGTCGCTCAGGGCATCTACCGAGTAATCGGTAACAACATAAATTTCATTCATGCGGTACTGCTGGTGTTCTGAGGTATCGCTGGGCGGGTTTACGTTTATTTTAATGTTTACCGTTTTGGTGGCCGAGGAACTATCCAAATCAAAGGTTACATACTCGCGGTTAAAGGTAAAGTAGCCTTTGTTGCGCAATACATTTTCAATGCGGTCGCGCTCCTGTTTCAGGTTAGTAACATCAAAACGGGCGCCTTTATGCAAAAATGGCGAAAGGTGGTACAGGCGCACCAGCGAGTCGTAAGTATTATGCCCGGCAGGCAACTCCACTTCACCAATAGTCCAGGGGTCGCCGGTATGCAGGTTATAAATAACAGTGGCCCGCTTTTTTTTAATAATTACGGTATCGTTAACCGTGGCATAGAAAAAACCAGCATTAAAAAGGTAATTCTCAATTTGCAGTTTGCTTTTTTCGGTAAGCGATGAATCGTAAACCACAGGCGCTTCGCCCACTTTATCAATTATCCATTGTTTGAATTTGGTAAGCTTTTTACCGTGGGTGGCTGAATAATACAGCCACATACGCATAGGCAAAAAGCCAAACACGCGTATGTTGGGTTTTTGAGCCGTTATTTTAGCTACATCCTCGTGCATTTTTTCGCGTACCGCTGCCTGTACCGGTGTGCTAAGCAAAAATTTATTGCGCACCAGCAGGCTTTCATTTTGGCCCAGGGTTTTAGTTACCTTACAGGCAGGCAAAGCTGAAAGTGCGCATAGCAGCACAAAAATTTGCGGCAATATGTTTTTAATGCGCACCAGCATTTATCAATTACTTTTCTTTTACCTACTTAACTTTCCCCGGTAGCATTTTAACGGCGCAGGGCAGTAAATCTTATTTAACCCCGCAGCATTTAATTCCCAACAAAGGTAAACCGGCGCGGTATTCATTATACTTGCAAAAGGTTAATCCTGCAAGTCAACTATGTTATCGAAACAGCAACTCAGTTTTGTACGGGCGCTGCACCAAAAAAAATTCCGCCAAATGTATGGCAAATTTTTGGTTGAAGGCGATAAGCCCGTGCGCGAGTTACTGGCTTCCGGTTTCAAAATTGATGCCATTTACTCGGTTAGCAAATGGGGTTTCGCAAAGGAATTGGTTAATAACCCGCAATTTGAACATTTTACTGTAAGCGAAACGGAACTGGAAAGGCTTTCAACACTGGAAAACCCCAACCAGGTAATAGCCGTAGCCAATATGATTAACCGCGAACTGCCTGCACCAAACAACCTTACAGGGCTTTACCTGGCCTGCGATAACCTGAACGACCCCGGTAATGCGGGCACCATCATCCGGTTAGCCGACTGGTTTGGGTTAAGCGGGGTGATTTTTTCGGAAAACTCAGTGGATATTTACAACCCTAAGGTGGTAAGCGCTGCCAAGGGGTCGTTGTTCCGTGTTAACTGTTATTATGCCAGCCTGCCTGGTTTTTTTGCTGAAAATACCGGCCTGCCGGTATATGGCACTTTTATGGATGGTGCGGATATTTATTCAGAGAAACTGAGCAGTACCGGGATAATTGTAATTGGCAACGAAGCCAATGGCATTAGCAATGAACTGCTGCCTTATATACAACATAGAATAGCCATCCCGTCTTTCGGAAAAGCGGAATCGTTGAATGCCGGTGTGGCAGCGGGTATTGTTATAAGCGAGTTTAAGCGCAGGCAGGTGTAAAAAACGTTTACTGGCTTTTTAAGTTTATATTGATTGTGTAACCAGCAAATAAAAAATGTAAATGAGTGAAACCACCGCATCTGTTCAAATTGATGAAAGCTGGAAGAAAGCATTAGAAGCGGAGTTCAGCAAGCCTTATTTTCCGTTAATAAAACAGTTTATAGTTGAGCAAAAGGCAAAGGGCAAAAAAGTGTACCCACCCGGGCCGCTTATTTTTAATGCCTTTAATTTAACCCCGCTGGATAAGCTAAAAGTGGTGATAATAGGGCAGGATCCCTATCATGGCGCGGGGCAGGCACATGGTTTATGTTTTTCGGTTCCCCCTGGGATAAAGCCCCCGCCATCGCTGGTAAATATTTTTAAAGAGATTAAGGAAGATTTAGGCATTGCGCCCCCTAACCATGGCAACCTTGAAAAATGGGCCCAACAGGGAGTGTTGTTGCTCAATGCCTCGCTAACTGTAAACGAAGGCGAACCAAATTCGCATGCGCAGTGCGGGTGGCATATTTTTACTGATGCAGTAATTAAAAAAATATCGGACGAGAAGCATGGCGTAGTGTTTTTGCTTTGGGGGAAATTTGCGCAGGAAAAGGAAGCGCTTATTGACACCTCAAAACATTTTGTATTGAAAGCCGCGCACCCATCGCCATACTCAGCCGACAGGTTTTTTGGGTGCAGGCATTTTTCAAAAACAAACGAGTTACTGCAAAAGCAGGGCAAGGAGCCAATTGATTGGAACCTGGATTAAGGTTTAAAAGGGCGCTACCTCATCATCGCCCGTATTCCCCGGCTTTTTAAAATCGCCGGGCTTATGGCGTTTTTCAAATTCATTATCATCCTCAGCTTCTTCGTTCATGCGGCTTGGCAGGCGCTTAAAGGTGCGGGTTTCCTGGCCATCTTTTATTTGCATAATATCTGAAGCTTTTTCGCCTATGTCTTCAAACTTGGCGTAGCTGCTTATAAAGCGTGTGCGCACAGTGGTAACGGGGCCGTTACGGTGCTTGGCTATAATTACTTCGGCTACATCTTTATTCGATTCGCCACTTTCACTGGTTTCAATGCCGTAGTACTCGCCACGATACAGGAATACCACAATATCGGCATCCTGCTCAATAGCGCCCGATTCGCGAAGGTCTGAGAGAATAGGCCTTTTATCGCCGCCACGGGTTTCAACGGCACGCGAAAGCTGGCTAAGCGCAATAACTGGTATTTCTAACTCTTTTGCCAAGCTTTTCAATGAGCGCGATATCTGGCTTATTTCCTGTTCACGGTTACCGCTTTTTCCATCGGGGCTGCCGCTCATAAGTTGCAAATAATCAATAATAACCAGTTGTATATCGTGCTGCTGTTTTAACCTGCGGCATTTTGAGCGCAACTCGAATACATTGATGGCCGGGGTATCGTCAATAAATATCGGCGCGTTTTTAAGGTTATCTATTTTGCTGGTTAAAATCTGGTATTCATATTGCTCCAGGTTGCCTTTACGTATTTTTTCAGAGGGAATATGCGTTTCCATCGAAATTAAACGTTGCACCAACTGTGCTGATGACATTTCGAGCGAGAAGATAGCTACCGGCTTCTTATCGTCAATTGCGGCATTGCGTGCTAAAGCCAGGGTAAAAGCGGTTTTACCCATAGCGGGCCGGGCTGCTACAATTATCAAATCAGATTTTTGCCAGCCACCGGTAGCTTTGTTCATTTCAACAAAGCCGGTGCTTACGCCATTCAGGTGGTCCTCGGTGTTGTTCATCCGCACATCAATTTCCTTTAATTCGGTCATCAACAGCGAGGCAATGTCTTCGGAGTTCCTTTTCAGGTTGTTTTCAGCAATACTGAAAAGGTTCTTTTCGGCTTTGTCTAACAGTTCGAAAACATCGGTGGTATCTTCGTATGCGTCTTTTATTATTTCGGTGCTGGTAGAGATTAGCTGGCGCTGGATATACTTCTCGGCAATAAGGCGGGCGTGGTATTCTACGTTTGCGGCAGAACCTATTTTATTAGTTAGCTGTGCCACGAAAAAAGGGCCTCCAACCGCGTCCAGTTCGCCGTTCTTTTTTAGCTGCTCGGTAACAGTAAGTAAATCAACAGGCGCCTGGTCCTGGTACAACATGCGGATGGCACGCCAAATGCGCTGGTGGGCATCCACATAAAATGAATCATCCTTTAAAATGTTGATGACATCGGTAATGGCATTCTGCTCAATCATAATGGCGCCAAGCACTGCTTCTTCCAGTTCTTTTACCTGTGGAGGAAGCTTACCGTAATCCATTACGTTCACTTCAGGCGACGGTTTCCTGAGTGATTTTTTCACTATGTCAAATGGCTCAGCCATGGGTCATTAAAATTGTATTGCATCCGGCAAGTGGGAAAGCTGCCTGTGTAGGAAGTTTCAGCTTCTGCCTTTTGCGTGTTAACTTAAAAGGGGTGGCAAAAATTCACTTTTGAAACGTTAATCAAAAATGTTTGACACTTTTTTTTTCTAAACGTTCCACTCACAGTTTCCCACCACTTTTCCACATTTTTTTGATGCCGGAGTTTTACTGCCATCAAAAATCAATCACCATAAATTTACTAAAAAACGCGGCAATACAATTGCCATTTATAAACAGCATAAAGGTGCAGTTTGCTGCAAAAAATACGTACCAGCAAAGGGACGGTGCGTCTATTTAAAGGCATCAAGCCCGGTAACATCCATGCCTGTAATAAGCAGGTGTATATCGTGGGTGCCTTCATAAGTTATAACCGTTTCCAGGTTCATTAAGTGGCGCATAATGGGGTACTCGCCTGTAATGCCCATGCCGCCCAGCATTTGGCGGGCCTCGCGGGCCACCGTAAGGGCTGTATAGCAGCTATTGCGCTTGGCCATTGAAATTTGCGCGGCTGTGGCCCGGCCTTCGTTTTTTAAAACACCCAGGCGCCAAACCATTAACTGGGCTTTTGTAATTTCAGTAATCATTTCGGCCAGCTTTTTTTGCTGCAACTGAAACTGCCCGATAGGTTTACCAAACTGGATGCGCTCTTTTGAATAACGAAGGGCTGTGTCGTAACAATCCAGCGCGGCGCCAATAGCCCCCCAGGCAATGCCATAACGCGCCGTTGAAAGGCAGCCCAGCGGGCCTTTAATGCCCTCTACATTTGGCAACAGGTTTTCTTTAGGCACTTTTACATTATCGAAAACCAACTCGCCGGTACACGATACGCGGAGGCTCCATTTATTATGCGTGGTGGGCGTGCTAAAACCCTCTATGCCGCGCTCAACAATTAAACCACGTATTTTGCCCTTTTCGTTTTTAGCCCATACCACCGCAAGGTGGGCTAAAGGGGCGTTGCTAATCCACATTTTAGCGCCGTTGAGCAGGTAATGGTCGCCTTTATCTTCAAAGTGGGTTTCCATACCGGCGGGGTTCGAGCCATGGTTGGGCTCGGTTAAGCCAAAGCAGCCAAACAATTCGCCTTTGGCCAGGCCGGGCAGGTATTTTTTGCGCTGTTCCTCATTTCCATATTTATAGATGGGGTACATTACCAGCGAGCCCTGTACCGAGGCCGTTGAGCGTACGCCCGAGTCGCAACGTTCCAGTTCCTGCATAATAATGCCGTACGAAATTTCATCAAGCCCGCCGCCACCATACTCTGTAGGGATGGTGGGCCCGAAAGCGCCTAACTCGGCCAGTTCTTTTACAATCTGTTTGGGAAATTCGGCACGTTGGGCGTAATCTTCAATAACAGGGCTCAGGTTTTTCTTTACATAATTCTGAATGGTTTCCCTGATGAGTTTATGCTCGGGGGTAAGCAGGTCGTCAATATTATAATAGTCGTGGTGCTGGTAATTATCCTGGCGCATGTGTATTTTTTTATCGCAGCAAATATACTAATGCAGGGCAGGTTTGGAAGAGGAAGGATAGGCGGGGATAAATGCAACAAGAATGGGGCTGGTAGATTGTTATGCAGGCTTTTTATATTTTTAACTGCTCTAATTCATCTTAATGAAAGCAAAAGAAATTATTAAACAGTTGGAAGCCGATGGATGGAGGATAGTACGGCAAAAAGGAAGCCACGTACAGTTGAAGAAGGAAGGGATGATGGAATTGATTACTATTCCAGAACATGGTAATAAAGAAGTTTCAATAGGCGTTTACAATAAGATAAGAAAAATTGCGGGATGGAAATAATGAATTAATCGTAAATTTACATGTATGAAGTACCTTGTTATTTTCGATAAAGCCGAAGACGGCACCTTTTGGGCGCAGGTCCCCGACCTGCCGGGCTGTTTTTCAAGCGGCGATACTATTGAAGAAGCCAAAAAGAATATAGTTGAAGCTATTGAACTGCACATAGAGGGTTTACGCGAAGAAGGCCTTCCTATACCAACGCCCGAAACACAGGCTGATTTTGTGAAGGTGGCTTAAAAACAGAATTAAGGAACTGTCCACTTAAGGTATATGAGTTATTTATCCCCACTCCCACAAATATTTACCTTTCAAGTTATTTCCCCCTCTACACCGATTGCAGCACTTTAGGTGCAGCGCTCAGAATTTCGGCTGAGGCTTTATCGGCATATTTGGTAAAGTTTTTATTGAAGGCCACCGCCAGTTCATTGGCTTTGGCATCGTAAGCACTTTTATCGGCCCAGGTGTTGCGCGGGTTTAGTATTTCCGATGGCACATTCGGGCAGGTTTTAGGCATAGCCAAACCAAATACAGGGTGCGTTTCGTATTCTACTTTATGTAAATCGCCACCAAGGGCTTCGGTAATAATAGTGCGGGTATGCGGCAAACTCATTCGCTTACCAATACCGTAAGGGCCACCGGTATAACCGGTATTGAGTAGCCATACGCGGATGTTAGAGTCGCGCAGTTTTTCGCCAAGCAA
>DASZPC010000467.1:0-2669 GCA_035550455.1 Chitinophagales bacterium
TGAACAGCTTAAAAAGGCTATTAACACCGGCGGTAAGCCGCTTGACGCCGACAGGGCTAAAAGAATACAGCAATTGGAAGACAGGAATGCCGAATTAAGGAGCAGGTTGTATGGTTATGAAAGGGTAAAAACAGACTGGAATGAGTTTAAGGCACAGTTTAAACATGACATGGACGAACTGGAGAACGATATAGATAAAGACGGGAAATAGTGAGGGTAATTACCGGCTTTTTGGGTTGGTGAATTGAGGGGGCCAGGCCGAACGGGGCTTGGCCCCTAATTTTTTGCAGGATTAATGTAGGGGGCTGTATTTTCCATTTATGTGAAGTTATAGTAGCTAAAAAACTTGCAAAAGGCCAATGCGGTGTAGTATTATTGTAAGCCCGGCACTGGCCCAGGCATATTTTTGACTGTGTTGTAAAAAAGAATGGATAAAGCCCCGGGAAGGGTAGTTAAACATAACTGCCTGATAGCGAATAGGTTAATTACTTATCACTAAAGTAGTTAATCTTCTGATTGTCAATTATTTGCGATGGTGGTGTGGCTGGCCCGGATAGTACGTTTATAACTTCATACAGGGATTGGTTGCAGGAAAGGAATTCTTGCGTATTTTTCGCCCGCAAAAATTTCGCTAGAACAAAACCTAACATAAGTTATGAAACGGATTTTATCAATTATAAGCTTTATAAGCATTTGTTTTTTTAGCAGCTATGGTCAAACCGCAGTGCCTAATGGCAGTTTTGAAAGTTGGAGTAACATTGGTACCTCTACCGAAGAACCCCAATACTACCATAGTAACAAGGACGGCGGGGGCTGGGCTACTTATGGCCCGCAAACCTGCTACCGCGATACCTCTACTCTTAACGGCGGCTCGTACTGCGCCAAAATTATAAGTGGTTCGGCCCTGGGCAATGTGGTAAACGGCGCCTGCACTACAGGCAGAGTAGAAGCACCTACCACTAACAAGTCGGACGGGTATATAAGAAGTGAATCAACTAATACCGGTTACATTACCAGTTTTACCGGTAGGCCCGATAGCTTGGTTTTTTGGTACAGGTACACCTCGGTAAGCAGCGATTACCCAACGGTGGAAGCCCGCCTGCATGTTGACAGCGCTTATGCGCCTGAAACAAGCAACAGCCATCATGCCTCTACTAACTATAACATTATAGCCAGGGCTTTGTGGCAGGGCGGCGCCAGCAGCGTTTCGGGCTGGACAAGGGTATCGGTGCCATTTACGTATGTTGACAGCCGTACCCCGCAGTATATTTTTATTACCAGCACCAGCAGCGGTAACCAAACAGGGGGTAGCTCGGGCAGCACCCTTTGGCTGGATGAAATAACCGCTATTTATAACCCAACCGTTGCCACCGGCACTGTAAACACAGGCCCTTATTATGTAAGCGCAGCAACAGGGGCAAGTATTAGTGTGCCATTTACCCTTACCGGCACATTTAATGGAGGTAATGTGGTTACGGCACAACTTTCAGATGCGGGCGGTTCGTTTGCCAGCCCGGTTAATATAGGTTCGGCCACCACCGGCACATCGGGCGCTATTACGGCTACAATACCTGCGGGCACTGCCAGCGGCGCCGGTTACAGGGTGCGGGTGGTAACCAGCAGCCCTGCACTGACAGCAGCTAACAATGGTTCGAACATACAGGTAATACAGGTTGGCAACAGTGTAACGTCAGCTAGCACACAAACCATAGCTGCCAATACAAACGGAACCAACTTAAGTGTAACAGAAACACCCGCTGCTGGCAGCAGGGAATGGAAATATGCCACCACTACCGGCGGGCCTTACACCTCGTTCGGAACACCTCAAACGGGCACTACCTATACCCCCAATTTTGCCAATGCGGGCAGTTATTATGTAGTTTGTGTTTCGAACTACCCCGGCAGTTTAACCACAACAAGCAATGAAGTGCGCATAAATGTGGTTGCCAACAGTATAGCGCCAACAGCATCGCAAAGCATATTAGTGGGTGTAAATGGCAATATGCTAACTGTAACCGAAAGCCCAACAGGCACTGCGCGTGAATGGAAGTATGCCACCACCAGCGGCGGGCCTTATTCATCTTTTGGTACGGCTCAAACAACTACTACCTATACCCCGAATTTTGCCGGTACGGGTACTTATTATGTTGTTTGTGTAAGCACTATAAGCAGTGTCGCGGTTACCAGCAACGAGGTGTTAGTATCGGTAGGCAATGCCACTATTGCCACAGGTGCTATAACCGGTTCGCCCTACCTGTTTAGCCCTCATGCACCCGATGCCAGTGTAAGCGTGCCTTATACTACCAGCGGCACCTTTAACGGCGGCAATACTTTTACTGCGCAGTTAAGCGATGCAGCGGGTTCTTTTGCCAGCCCGGTTAATATTGGTTCGGTTTCCGCTACTTCAAGTGGTAATATAAGTGCCAGCATACCGCACATCACTGCAGCAGGAACCGGTTACCGCATAAGGGTGGTTTCAAGCAGCCCGGTTGTGCTTGGTAGCGATAACGGGGCAGATTTGGCAGTTGACCAGTTCCATAATTCAGTGGCGCCGGGCAGCACCCAGGCAATTGCTTTGAATACAAACGGAACCAATATAACTGTAACCGAATCGCAAACGGCTACGCACAACTGGGAGTATTCAACCACCAGTGGCAGCGGCTATATGA
>DASZPC010000468.1:0-7314 GCA_035550455.1 Chitinophagales bacterium
AAATTTATGTTGACTTATATCTAATGCCTATCCTTTATCTCCACTTCAATGCGCCTTTTTTATGCGCGTATATAAAGCCCAAAAACAAGATAAAAAGGAATATAACAATTTCAACTAAAGCAACCAGCCCGGTTTCTTTAACCACCACTGCCCAAGGGTATAGAAATACAAGCTCCACATCAAAAACAAGAAACAACAAGGCAAACAGGTAATAGCCTACATTTAGCTGGTGCCAGGTAGCGCCCTGCGTGGGCACCCCACATTCATAGGCCTCGCCTTTTTGCGGATTGTGTGAACCTTTGTTAATTAACTTTGAAACAAGAATACCCCCTCCGGCGAAGGCCACGCCGCAGATAGTAAGAAGAATCATGGAAGCAGCACCCATTTTTACAATTTTATGTTTTAATTTAGCCTGCCTTAAAAATCAGCACCCTGAACAATTGTCCTCAAATAAACTCAACTTTTGACAGCGGGATAAATTTTTTACACACAAAATATTTTTAAAGTTGAACCAAATTTACTTCTTTTCAATGTTCATATTACCAAACCAAACCTTAAAAAGCTTTAATTATGGCTATTAAAATTACTGACGTTTGTATTAATTGCGGCGCCTGCGAACCCGAGTGTCCCAACGGGGCAATTTATGCCAATGGCGACAACTGGAAACTTTCAGATAAGACCGGTGTACACGGCAACTACACTTTAATGGATGGCCAAACCATTGATGGCGATGCCAGCCAACCGGCTATATCAAACGATTACTACTATATAGTTACCGATAAATGTACAGAGTGCAAGGGTTTTCACGATGAACCGCAGTGCGCCTCGGTATGCCCGGTTGACTGCTGCTTGCCTGATTTGGACCACCAGGAAACCGAAGAGGCCCTGTTACAGAAAAAAGCAAAACTGCACCTGGAGTAAAACACCGCCAAGCCACCGAAAGCCATTAAGGCCTGTATATAATTGAAGCAATAAAAAGAGTAATGGAAACAATAATTGAAAGTACCTCGCAAAGGAAAACAGAAATTAAAGAAACAGATAGTGTAGTAGTCCGCTTCTCCGGCGACTCGGGCGATGGGATGCAGCTAACCGGTATGCAATTTACCGATACCAGTGCGCTGCTAGGCCAGGATATAAGCACTTTCCCGGAATACCCGGCAGAGATACGTGCCCCGGCCGGAACGGTGGCGGGTGTATCCGGTTTCCAGGTACACTTTGGCAGTAAAGAAATTTTTACGCCCGGCGATTTTTACGATGTGGTAGTGGTAATGAATAGTGCCGCGTTAAAGGTTGACCTGCCAAGATTGAAGAAAGGTGGTATTATAATAGCCAACACCGCCGGTTTCGATTCGAAGAACCTGAAACTGGCCGGTTACCCTGAAGGCGCCACTAACCCACTGGAAGATGGAACCCTTGACAACTACCGGGTTTATAAAATTGACATTACGAAGCATACCAAAGATGCGCTGAAAGATTCGGGCCTTGGGATGAAAGAAATTGAGCGCTGCAAAAACATGTTTGTGCTGGGCGTGCTTTTCTGGATGTTTGATAAAAGCATGGAGTTTACGGTTAAGAACCTACAGGAAAAATTTGGCAAAAAACCCGATATACTAAATGCCAACCTTACCGCCCTAAAAAGCGGCTGGAATTATGGCGATAACACTGAAATATTTACCACCCGCTATAAAATATCGGCCGCTAAACTGCCAGCCGGTATTTACCGCAACATATCGGGCAACCAGGGTTTGGCTATAGGCTTAATTGCCGCCGCTGAAAAAGCCGGGTTGCCATTATTCCTGGGTTCGTACCCCATTACACCTGCATCGGATGTGTTGCACGAGCTTTCAAAATATAAAGCAAACGGAGTAAAAACTTTTCAGGCAGAAGATGAAATTGCGGCTATATGCTCGGCTATTGGCGCTTCGTACGCTGGCTCGCTGGGCGTAACCACCACATCTGGCCCCGGCATGGCTTTGAAAACCGAAGCAATGGGCCTGGCCTTGATTTTTGAAGTGCCTTTAGTAATATGCGACATACAGCGCGGCGGGCCATCAACCGGGTTACCAACAAAAACCGAGCAGTCGGATTTATTAATGGCTATGTATGGCCGCCACGGCGAAGCACCGCTACCTATTGTAGCTGCCGCCACACCGGCAGATTGCTTTGAAGCAGTATATGAAGCAGCGCGCATTTCGCTGGAACACATGGTGCCGGTTATATTTTTGAGCGATGGTTATATTGCCAATGGCGCCGAGCCGTGGAAGTTCCCCACCGAAGACCAGTTAAAGCCTATAACCGTAAAATTTCTTGAAGAAAATAATAACCCGGATGGCAAATTTTTGCCCTATAAGCGCGATGAGCGCGGGGTGCGCCCCTGGGTAAAACCGGGCACCAAAGGCCTGGAACACCGTATTGGCGGTTTGGAAAAGCAAAATGAAACAGGCAATGTTTCGTACGATTCTAAGAACCATGAACTGATGGTGAAGCTGCGCGCTGAAAAAGTAGAAAAAATTGCCGATAATATTCCTATGCTGGAGGTAGAAACAGGGAAGGACAAAGCTAAAGTATTGATACTTGGGTGGGGGTCCACCCACGGGGCCATTAAAACAGCCGTGCTTGAGTTGCTGGACGAAGGCTACGACATAGCACACGCCCATCTGCGCTACCTGAACCCTTTCCCGAAAAACTTAGGCGAGTTGCTGCATAATTTTGATAAAGTGCTTATACCCGAAATGAACTGCGGGCAATTGTTGCACCTTATAAAAGCCAAGTACTTGATACCAGCCGAAGGCCTGCACAAAGTACAGGGTATGCCTTTTACTACCGAGGAGATTAAAGAAAAGATTAAAGAATTATATAACGACCCCTCCTAATCTCCCCTAAAGGGGAGGAATAAAACCAAGAAGGGCTTAGTTAAGATGAACAAGAAACAAAAAGTGAATTGCAATGGAAACAGTAACTGAAAACACCGCACCGGTAAAACTAACAGCAAAAGATTTTACATCGGACCAGGAAGTAAAATGGTGCCCCGGCTGCGGCGATTACTCGATATTGAAACAGGTACAAACCGTATTGCCCGATTTTGGCGGGGCCCTGGAAAACTATGTATTCGTTTCGGGCATTGGTTGTTCATCGCGCTTTCCTTACTATATGGCCACCTATGGTATGCACAGCATACACGGCCGCGCACCGGCCATTGCCAGTGGTGTTAAAATTGCTAACCCAGACCTGAACGTGTGGGTAGTAGGTGGCGATGGCGACCTGCTTTCGATAGGCGGCAACCACTTTATCCATTTTATGCGCCGTAACCCGAACATTAAAATAATGATGTTCAACAACGAAATTTACGGGCTTACCAAAGGGCAGTATTCGCCTACTTCATCAAAAGGTATTGTTACCAAGTCAACACCTTATGGTTCGGTAGATGAGCCATTTAACCCGGCTGAACTGGCACTGGGCGCCAAATCATCATTCTTCGCCCGTACTATGGACCGCGACCCGAAGCACATGCAGGCCATGGTAAAGCGCGCTAACGAACACCACGGCACCGCGTTTGTTGAGGTTTACCAAAACTGCCCGGTATTTAACGATGAGGTGTTTGGCATTTTTACTGAGAAGACAACCAAAAAAGACGAGACCATATTTATTGAGCATGGCAAGCCGCTTGTGTTCGGCCAAACCGAAAACAAAGGAATTAAGCTGGATGGCTTTAAGCCGGTGGTGGTTGAATTGGGCGAAGGGGTATCGAAAGAAGACTTATGGATACATGACGAGAATGATAAGACCAAAGCATTCATCCTGGCACAGTTTGCTGACTTCAGTACACCTGAACACCACTTCCCACGCCCATTTGGTTTGTTCTACCGCGAAGACCGCCCTTGTATAGAGGAAGATATTGTACATCAAATTGAAAGCGTGAAAGCCAAGAAAGGAAAAACGCCGCTAAACAAAATCCTTTCGGGCGATAAGACCTGGACAATAGTGTAAGGCTCTGTTTGCAGTTACAAAAACATATTGAAGTCCCTTCGGTAAATAAAAGCCGGAGGGATTTTTGTTTGCAATAAACCGGATACATTATCTGCATACCCGCGGATGTGTACAGAAATACACTTAAAGCTTTTTTACCTAATGCTGAACAGCCCCTAATAAATTTCGTGGCCCTGCAATTCGAGGCCATAGCGGCCTTCGCGGTGGATGTAAAGGACAAATTTGTAACAGGTGTACGATACTACCGGTGCAAAAAACACATCGAGCGAGTAATGCACGTGTTGGTCTAATATCATAGCAGCCACCAATACCGTAGCCGTAGCCGCCCACATTTTAAGGTACTTTGGCCCGACAATAAAAGTAAGCAACGCCAGATAGGAAATATGGCCCGAGAAAAAGAGGTCTTTAGTAACCAAAATATCCTTGGTGTGCAGAAACACACTTGCCACAGGGTCGGTAAGAAATATCATATCGCGGGGCGGTTCCAGCGGGAAAAAATAAATAGCTGCTGTACGGGCAAACATAAGCAGGGCTGCCATTTGCACGCCTTTTACAAATTTATCGGGCAGGGTAAGCGCGTACAAAACAACCATTAAAAGGGTGGAATACTCAATAGCAAAGATGGCTCCCGAGAAATTATAAGGATGAAGATGATTAAGCAGGATATCATTAATTTGGTAACCAGGACGTGCCTGCCAAATGCGGAGGTAATGAAAATTGCAGAGGCATGAAACGAAAAAAACCAATAGCGTTAAAACAAATTGGTTCCTGAAATTGCGCGAACGCATGGCTGTGCCCCACGAATCCGGTATGTATTTTAATTCCTCAAACATATCTGCACTGCTTTGTTATATAACGAAATTTTGCAGAAACCGTACACTAAAATAGCGAAATATTTGCAAATGAGCAAACAGCCCGTGCCCTGTAACTTACATTAATAGCTAAAGGCAGATAATGCTTTATGGCTCAACAAATTGCAGCAAGCCGAGATTATCAATGCCTGAAATGGCGGGTACCGGTAAACACCATAGCCTGGCCGTGGGTGTTAGCAGCATCAATGCTGTCCTGGTCCTTAATACTGCCGCCCGGTTGCGAAATAGCCGTAACGCCTGCCACATGCGAAATATTTACACAATCAGGGAAAGGGAAAAAAGCATCGCTGGCCATTACTGCACCTTTAAGGTCGAAACCAAATTCGGCAGCTTTTTTAATGGCACTTTGCAGGGCATCAACCCGGCTGGTTTGCCCGCAACCCATGCCCACCAGTTGCTTGTTTTTTACCAGTGCAATACCGTTTGATTTAAGGTGTTTAACCGCTATTACCGCAAAGGTAAGGTCGGCAATTTCCTGTTCGGTAGGCAACTTTGTACCCGCTACTTTAAATTCAGCTTTGCCTTCGGCCTTTGTATCGGCATCCTGTTCTAAAACACCGTTTAACAGGTTTTTGAAAACCTTACCGGGCTTAACCTGTTCTTTCTGCAAAATGATAATGCGGTTTTTCTTTGATTTTAAAAGCGCCAGCGCATCATCATCGTAAGCCGGGGCAATCAGCACTTCAAAAAACAGCGAATTCATTTCCTGTGCAGTGGCCAAATCAATTTTGCGGTTAGCGGCAATAATGCCCCCGAAAGCCGACACAGTATCGCAGGCAAAAGCAGCCTTGTAGGCATCGGTAATATTGCTGCGCGAAGCCAGGCCGCAGGAGTTGGTGTGCTTAATAATGGCTACGGTTGGCTCTTCAAATTCGGCCACCAGGTTTACAGCGGCTTCAACATCCACTAAGTTGTTATACGAAAGTTCTTTGCCATTCAGTATATCGAAAATAGCATTGAGGTCGCCATAAAAAACACCGCGCTGGTGCGGGTTTTCGCCATAGCGCAACACTTTGCCATTTAACTCGCTCTTTTTAAACACATCGAAATTGAATTCGCGGTTGAAGTATTCAAAAATATGGGTGTCGTAATGCGAGGAGGTCATAAATGCTTTGGCCGCAAAGCGTTTGCGGTCGGCTAAATCGGTGCTGCCATTTTTACTTTGCAGTAATTCGAACAACTCATCATAATCATTCCGCGAAGAAACAATCAGCGTGTGGTTAAAATTTTTGGCAGCAGCGCGTATTAAAGCAATTCCGCCAATGTCAATCTTCTCAATAATATCTTCTTCGCTTTTGCCCGCCTTTACAGTTTCTTCAAATGGGTACAAGTCAACAATTACCAAATCAATTTCGGGTATTTCGTATTGCTTCATTTCCTGCCGGTCGCCTTCATGGTCGCGGCGGCCAAGTATGCCACCAAAAACTTTAGGGTGAAGGGTTTTTACCCGCCCGCCTAAAATGGAAGGGTAAGAGGTAAGGCTTTCCACCGGGGTTACTTTTATGCCCAGGCCTTCAATAAAGGTTTGCGTGCCACCGGTAGAATAGATTTTTACACCCTGCTTGTCCAGTTCTTTAGCAATAAGGTCAAGCTTATCTTTATAAAAAACGGAAATAAGCGCCGATTGGATTTTTTTACTCATGTTGGGATTTGTTTTCCAGAGAAGATGGGCGCAAAATTAAAATTTCAGCAAGGCGCATACAGGTGCGCTGTGTTAAAGTTTTCAACTAAAAATCAACCGAGGAGCAACTTTTCAATTACCTGCGGGTAATTTGCGTGTTCCAGTTGCTGCACCTTGTGGGTAAGGGTTTCGGCGTTGTCATTCGGGTCAATTGGCACCTTTTTTTGCAGGATAATTTCCCCTTCGTCGTAATGCTCGTTTACGTAATGAATGGTGAACCCTGTTTCGGTTTCTTTAGCCGCTAAAACCGCTTGGTGCACCTTACCGCCATACATGCCTTTGCCGCCAAACTTTGGTAAAAGCGCCGGATGGATATTAATAATGCGCCGGGGAAATTTTTCAATTAAAAACTGTGGCAATAGTTGCATAAAACCGGCCAGCACAATCAGGTCGGTATTAACCGCGTTAAGCAGTTTTAAAAGGAGGGTTTCGTTTTGCAGGGCATCTTTAGTAATAATAGCCGATAGTATTTTTTGGCTATGGGCAATTTTTATAACCCCGGCATCGGGGTTGTTGGTGAGCACCAGCGCCACTTTTACCGAAGGGGAACCGTTAAAATAATCAATAATTGCTGCGGCGTTGCTGCCCGTGCCGCTGGCAAAAATGGCGATGTTCTTCATGCGGGGTAAAAATAAAAAGCTGCGGGTGATTATACTACTTGAATAACAATGCCGGGTTAAAAACTAATCCTTCTTCAGCACCTCGAACTGCAATTCCAGCCTTTCCCCGTTTTGGTCAACCACCGTTAGCTGGTGTTTGCCGGGTTCGGGGCTA
>DASZPC010000469.1:0-4931 GCA_035550455.1 Chitinophagales bacterium
AGTGCCATTCTGATTCGGCATCGGCAAATGGGGCGAACGGTTTTGATATTGAAAACTTTAGCCAGCTAAAGGCTTACCTGGATAATTATTACCGCAACGATAGTGTTTATGGCTCTAAATTTATGGCTACCCTGACCGGGCAGTTATATATAGTGCACATGCCACCAAACGGCGGCCTGCCAACCACTGATGTAATGCTTTTACAAAACTGGGTAAAACTGGGCGCACCTGCTAATTAATATTTAACGCCTGTTACAGGTTGCGACACTCGTAAATGTTTTTGTAATGATTACTTAACACAGTAATGAGAAATATTTGCTTTTTAGAAAAGGGCTGCATAGTTATTATTTCGCCCTTTTCTTCTCTGTATCAACGCAATACGCACGAAATAAATGTTAATAATTAGCCAACACAAAATTTAAGTTTTACTAACACGGCTGATACTATAGGGTAATATGCCAAATTCATTTTTGCGGCAACCAAAATCTTACTCAACATGAAAATGACTTTTACTAAAACCATGATCCTTCTGGCCGGAATGTTGCTTTCGGCGGCGGGCTTTGCACAGGTAACAGTAGTTACTGTACAAGATTCGATTTCGAGCGACACACACTGGACCTGCGACAAGCAGTACCTTTTAAAAGGCTATGTATATGTTACCGACGGGCATACCTTAACCGTTGACGCCGGCGTAATTGTTAAAGGCGATAAAAACACTAAAGGCACGTTAATTATTGAGCGCGGCGCTAAATTAATAGCTGCCGGTACTGCTTCGCAACCTATAGTATTTACATCGAACCAACCGGTTGGCCAGCGTAGCTATGGAGACTGGGGCGGTATTATTTTGTGCGGTAAGGCACCGGTTAACTGGACCGCCGGTGAAGCACAGGTGGAAGGCGGCCCGCGTTCGTTATACGGCGGTACCGATGTGCATGATAACAGCGGTGTGCTTACTTATGTGCGTATTGAGTTTCCGGGTATTGCTTTTTCGCCTAATAACGAGGTGAACGGCCTTAGCCTTTGCGGTGTGGGCGATGCCACTACCATTAACCACCTGCAAATTTCGTACAGCGGCGATGATGCTGTTGAGTTTTTTGGCGGTACTGTAAACACCAAATACATGGTGGCTTACCGTACATGGGATGATGATTTTGATACCGACAACGGTTATAGTGGTTTAAACCAGTACGGCATGGTACTGCGCGATCCTTATGCAGCCGACGTTTCAGGCTCGAAGGGTTTTGAAAGTGATAGCTACCAAAGCGGCACTAAAAGCGGCTTGGGCGGCGATACCTCGGGTTTAACAAAATGTGTATTTACCAACTTTACCGTAGTAGGTGGCCTGGTAAGTCCTACCTCAACCGCTTACGACCCCCAGTTTGTAGCAGCAGCGCACATACGCCGTGGCAGTTCAATAAGCATCCTTAACTCGTTGCTGGTTGGTTTTCCGGCAGGTGTTTTAATTGACGAATCTTCTTCTCAGTTTGGCTCTACCATTGCCAACCTGGTAAGCGGTTCAAGCCAGGTAAAAGGGGTGGCTGTGGCCGGTATACCTACTACCAATACACCGGGCCCTAAAGAAGTTTTCTTTGTTTATGATGGCGCCCGTTCGTTAACTTCTACGGCAGCTTATGGCGATACCGGTACTTACTCGTTTGCACCATGGAGCGGCCCCTGGGGCTGGTTCTTGGACCCTGCTAACCACAATAAAATTTACCCTACCGAGCAAACCGGCCTTCGCTTACAATCGCCTTTTGATTTGAGCAACCCTAATTTTGTGCCCACCAGCACATCGCCAATTTGCTACAGCGGTTCGCATGCTTTTAATGCCAATAACCCTATTAACACCGATACTTCTAACAACTACGCTAACTATAATGTACCCGATTTAGCGCCCGTGTTAAACAGCAATAAGCTGAGCAACTCCTTCTTTACAGTTGAAAACCACGTGGGCGCATTTGTCTCCACCGGCAATACAAGCGATAACTGGACCTCGGGCTGGTGCAATTTTGACCCTGAGAATACCGATTACAGCACTGCCTGCTCGGCCACTGCCATACAGGTTTATGACAAGGATAAATTGTACTTGCGCGTATCGCCAAACCCTGCTTCAAGCCAGGGCGTAATTGGCTACCGTGTACAAAACGAAACCACTATTGATATAGCTATTTACGATATGCTGGGCAACCGTGTGCAGGATATTTACAACGGCACCAGCGCCCCCGGCGAATACGCTTTGGGCTTTACTACAGGCAACTTAAACAGCGGCCTATACTTTGTAAACGTTAAAACACCCGAAGCACAGCAAAGCATTAAGCTAATGATAGTTAAATAATTGTTTCCCCCTGACAGAAAGAGAAGCCCTGGCCTTAAAAGCCGGGGCTTTTTGTTTTGCAGAGATTAAGTAAGGTTATAGTAAGGGAGGGCTACAATAAAGCGGCCGCCGGAATCTTTAAACCATTGCAATTCGGTTTTTATTTCGCCGGCAAAGTTCCATGCCAAAATGAATATGTAGGCGGGCGGGTTGGCTTTCAACACTTCGGGCGAAATTATTTTAAGGTGGCAGCCGCTAAAGTACCGGCCTGCTTTATGTGGGCTTTTATCGGCAATACAATCCAGGTATTGGGCGCAAATGCCGGTATAGCTTAAAAAGGTGTTGGCCTTGCCTGCAGCGCCGTAGCCGATAATGTTTTTGCCACCGGCCTTTATTTTATCAAGTTCGGCGAGTATGGTTTGCTTTAACCCTTCTACGCGTTGTTTAAAATCAAGGTAACGGGCCACACCGGTTATGCCTGTATCAGCCTCGCGCTGCAAAAGTGTTTCTGTATTACCGCCTTTAACTTCCTTTTTTTGTATAAACAGGCGCAGGCTTCCGCCGTGTATATCAACTTCCTCTATGTTGTTTAAATACAAATTATGGAGCCTGAAAAGCCGGTTGAGCGCCGTAACGCTGAAATAGCAAATGTGCTGATGAAAAACAGTATCGAAAGCCATGCCTTCGATGACGCTGTTTATGTAGGGAGCTTCGATAACAGCCATACCATCATCTTTAAGCAGGGTATGGATGCCTTCCATAAAACCGTGAATATCTGAAACATGGGCCAGCACATTACTGCCTAAAAAAACATCGGCCTGGCCATGTTGGGCAACAATATGGTTTGCGCAGCTTAAATCGAAAAAGCGGTTAAGGGTATTAATGCCTTTTTGTGCGGCTACTGCTGCGGGGCCTGTGGCGGGTTCAACATTTAACAGGTTATTGGTGGTTGATTGAAAGAAACTGAGCATGGTGCCATCGTTACCGGCGGCCTCTACCACAAACGATTGCGCATTTAGTTTGCGCGTGGCAATAATGTTTTGTGCGCTTTTGCCCAGGTGCGCCACCATCTGGTTTGATACGGCGGTGTAGTAGGGGTAATCGGCCCCAAATAAAATGCTGCGATCTACAATTTCTTTTATCTGCACCAGGCTACAGGCGGGGCAAAATTGCAGGGTAAGGGGTACCGTTATTTCTTTTTCTTGCGCTTCCTGTAAAGTGGTATAAAGTTTATCGGCCAGCGGTATTTTACCGAAATACATTATATCGGTAAGTTGCCGGTTGCCACAAATGTGGCATTCGGTGCGGTTGCGGTAAATGGCCGGGCCTTCTGTCATCATTCAAAATAGCTTTCAATTTGCTGTACCGAAAAGCCCATCATATCGGTACGCGGTTTTGCAGCGGCAATGTACCAGTTGGCGCAATAGCGCAGGGCATTATCTAAATCCAGTTTCGGTTTCCAGCCAAGTATTTCTTTGGCCTTGTCGCAGTTTAGTTTTAAAAGCCCCGATTCAATACTGTTTTTATCGGCGGTTATTTTTTTATATTTTTTTGGTTTGGCGCTGTCCCACTGGGCGTAAAAGCGGTCAACCAGGTTTTCAACCGGTACTACCGATTCCACCTCGGGGCCGAAATTAAAGGCATTGCCGCCCTCCATTTTGCCGCTACTAAGCATAGCTGCCACGGTAAGATAACCGGTTATGGGGTCCAGCACATGCTGCCAGGGCCGGGTGGCCTTGGGGCTGCGCAGTACCACCGGTTTATTTTGTTGCCAGTTTTTTACACAATCGGGTATAATGCGGTTGGCCGATAAATCGCCACCGCCAATAATATTACCGGCGCGCACGGTAGCAATTTTAAACCCGGCGGTTGTTGCAAAGGTGTGGTGGTAGGCATTGGCAATAATTTCGCAGGCCGCTTTTGATGCGCTGTAGGGGTCTTTGCCGCCCAAGGGGTCGGTTTCGCGGTAGCCCCACAGCCATTCTTTATTATCGTAGCATTTATCGCTGGTAACAAGTATACATACCACTTTGCGGTTTAGTTTACGCAGGGCTTCTAAAATGTTAGTGGTGCCCATTACATTTATATCTATTGTTTCGAGCGGCGAATCAACAGCGTGCAGGGTAAGGGGCTGTGCGGCCAGGTGAAAAATAAAATCGGGCTTTACCTGTTGCAGGCTTTTCATTACAAAATCAAAACTGCGTATATCGCCTTTCAGCAATTCAACATTGTTGCCAAGGCCGCAACGGTGGTACATGGTGCCGGGCTGGCCTTCATCGCGCGAGAGGCCGTACACTTTTGCCCCCATGTGCAACAAAGCAAGGCTTAGCCACGAACCTTTAAAGCCGGTGTTACCTGTTACCAGGATTTTTTTATTTTTAAAGGTGTGGGTTAAATGTTGCTTTAACATGTTGCCTATTAATAGCTTTACTTCATGAATTTAAAAACAGTGATTCTTTGCGGCGGGCAGGGCTTGCGTATGCGGGGTTTTGAAAACGCCCCCCATAAGGCCTTAATGCCTGTAAATAAAGATACCCTGCTTTCGCTTATCATCAACCATTCGCTACGCTATAATATTAACAATTTTGTACTTGCCCTTGGGTTTAATGGCGATGCT
>DASZPC010000470.1:0-2492 GCA_035550455.1 Chitinophagales bacterium
GTTATAGTATTTCAGCCCTGCAAAAAGCCCCGGCGCTTTATCGGGCGTGTACAGGGTTTCCCCCCTCAATTCGGGTATGGCTATCAAAAAGAACCCCGCATTATTCAGGGCGCACAGTTCCTTTATTTGCTCCAATTCATCATTGCAAACCGGGGTTTCTTTAAAAAGCGAATCGGCCTCCTGCCAGTATGGCCCATAATCAACCCGGTCTTTATACCGGTAATAAAGGTTATAGTCCTTTATGCCATGCCGGGCAACATAATTCAGTTTATCAATAGTTTTCCATGCCAGGGTAAAAACCGCCGCTTTCCGGCATAAAACATTCCAAAAACCGCTGTGCGGAATTTCAAGATGGGCCTTACAATACTTGTATGCCTCCAGTGCATTCTCAAAATAAATCCCATCGGGGCAGCTAATCAGGTTACCGGCATTGGTGTCATAAAAAATGGGGTGGTACGGTAAAACCCACCTTTTGCTGTGCTCAATATCATTCCCCATAAAAAAGTTAACCACCACATAGTCCGGCTTTAGCAGCGGTATATATTTTTTAGCTATGGCCAGGTATTGTGCCGGGTCGGCGCCGCTAATGCCGGTGTTATAAACCACATATCCCTTTGCCAGCAGCAAATCGGCAAAAGAATTGGTAAGCGGTTTGGCGCTGTGGCCCCATGCAAACGAATCGCCCAGCAGCAGTATTTTTTTACGCTTTGTATGGTAGTTTTTGAAAGCTATACTCCTGAAACCATCCTCGTTAACCGGGTGGGTGGAATAATAAATTACCGCCTGTTCAAACTCATCCGGTAAAGAACTATCCTTCAACTTTATTCCATGTATATAATCGGCTAAAGGATGATGAAACGAAGGGTTGTTAAGCAGTATAAAATCCCCCTCTAAGCCGTATGCCTGCCACGAAACACCTTCCGGGGCCGGGCTATGTGTTTCCGGGCTGTCAATACAATTATGCGCATATTCCGCAGCGCCGGGCGTTATTTTAAAAATGCCATCGCTGTCGGCATAAAAGCCCTTTAGCTCTTTCAGTGTATCTACTTCCGTAAACCACTGAGAGTTGGTATGGTAACCCGGTTTTATGTGCAGGTAATGCCGCACCGCCCATTCGCAAACCAAAAACGTAACCGTTACCGATGCCATCAGCAACACTATATTTTTCGCGGTGCTTTTATTTCTGTTTTGCTTCAAAATATTGGGTATCGGTTTGGGTAAAGTTAAAACCTTTAACAACTAAGCATATAAGCTTTCACACGTTTTGATAAACGCAAAAAAAGCGGTAACTTAAGGTTTGAAAGGGTTCGCCTTTCAGCCGGACATGCTCTTCTGCCCTACTGTCAGGCGGGTTCAATTTTATAACCTAAATGATATTGTTATGTTACTGCATCAAATATATCCGGTATGGCAGTCGGCCATGTTTTGGTTTTTTACACTGCCTTTGGCCATAGCTATGGCTTTCGATTTACTTTTGGTTTTTGAAAGCACAAAAAAAGGCAGCAAGCCTAAAGTTGTCCATCCACACCATCATCATTAAAAAGCCCGCCTTTTTAAAAAGGCTCATATAGGCCAAAGCCAAACCGCCATGCGCGGTCTTGGCATGGTTATGCGCCGTCTACTTTGGCTCTAAAAGCCATCTAAAGGCCTCTATTTTATCTACTTTTTTCGTACAAATAATTGATTTACAACAAGTTATCTACTTTAGATATAAAAGTAGATAACCCACACATTATCAGCCACTTAGCAAATTCAAATTAAAATTGCTGTCCAAACCCCAAATGCTGCTTTTCCTGGCCATATCCGTCAAATATATTTCGCGGGCAGGGCCCTTTGCAACAAAACAGCCGGTTATAATTTCACATTTATGTGAAAATTCGTATAACTATCTCATTATCACGCCATCGCAGATGCCGCCGTTGTTTAATAAATAGCATGGCCTTAATGCAAATGAAAATTTAACGCCAGCAAACCACCTCAATATTTTGACAAAATGCTCCGGGTTGTTAAAAAATAACACTAACCATACATTTAACATTTTCTCCCCTTTTCGGCAATTGACACTAAGCACAGATTAAGCTTGCTTTGTTCAGTCTTTCGCAAATCAATCCATTTAAAAAAATTTTAAAAAAACACCATGTATTTAAAAACAGTAAATTATGGTTGGTTACCCGACCTGCCCGACCACCGGGACTTTATGTATAGCGCTCCTGCCAAAGTTTTAAGCAAGCTGCCCCCTAAAGTTGACCTTACTTCTAAATGCCCGCCTGTTTACGACCAGGGCGACCTCGGCAGCTGTACCGCCAATGCTATTAGCGGGGCTATTGAGTTTGAGCTGAAAAAACAGAAGGCCCCAGTTTTTATGCCATCAAGGCTATTTATTTACTACAACGAAAGGGCCATTGAAAACTCTATTAACAGCGATAGCGGTGCCCAGATAAGGGATGGCATTAAAAGCGTGAATAAGCAAGGCGTATGCCCCGAAAACATGT
>DASZPC010000471.1:0-2927 GCA_035550455.1 Chitinophagales bacterium
CACTTTACAAAACGACCATGTAGGCGGGAATTTCTTCTACTACCAGAGCAAAGATAAAGACTACATTATATACCAGGCCAAGTCGGAAACACAAAAAAGATATAATATCCTTTTACGGACTAAGAAGGCAAACTAAAAACCCTTCACTTCCCGCCATTCGCCGCCACATTGATAAAGATATTTAGTATCTGGCAGGGTATTCCGGAACGTGATAACATAGGAATGCGCCATGCCATCAATCACCACATTATAATCCTTTGTTGAATAGTTTTGTGCACCCTTACCATACCACCACCACCAGTTTCCCCATTGTGCGAAGGTTATTTTTAAAGCGTTAGCGCCCGCGCTTTCAACTAACACCGAGTCTGAAAGGGCATTCATATTATAAAGTAAAACCTGCTGTATTTGTGTACGCATATCAATACCTCTTTTAAGATAAAGCGCATCGGCAAATACCGTTTCGTCCAGGTGCGACCTGAACATGTATGTGCCCCTATAATTATCGGGTATATTAAGCAGGCATACGTTCACGCCGGGATCACACTTAAAATCATCAATCAGGCTATCGGAAATTTGCTGGTTACACCGCCAGCTCTCAATGTTATAATGCAAAAACTTAATTGAGAAAAAGAGAAAACATACCAAAATAAGCACAGAAAACATCTTTGGAAGCTGCCAAACAACATAGCTAACAAGCATTAAAATAAATACAGAGGCCAAATAGGTGAGCCTATCACCCTCTACATTAACTATGTATGTAAAGAATAAATTTAATGTGGTAATTGTCCCGGCGAGGAACATTATAAACAACAAAAATCCCGCACGGTGCAAAGGCTTTAGCCTGTATGGCACCATAAGCAGCACAGCCATGACTATAACACAAAAGCCAAATGCAGTATTTGCAAAAACGGGGTTTACCAGGCAATTGTACAACAATTGCCTTTTTTGGAAACCAGCAAATTGAAAAAATAAAAGGTATTTAGCCAGGTAACCATTGAGGTGCGAGGATAAAATTACCGGCGAAAAGTTAAGATGCGCGGCAGCTCCATAGTGCCCAATCCAATTTCCCAGTATTATTTTACTAAGCAGAAAATATTCCGGTATTACCAATAACTGTGGCACAACCACCCGTAATGTAAATTGAAAAGCAGATACCCCGCCAAAAATCCTCCTATCCCAAAATTGAGAGAGCACAAATAAAAGCAGTGGTATGCTAAAGGCAATTTCGAGAGAAAAAAGGGCAAGGAGGTAACACAAATGTAGCAGAATAAGGTTTTTGACCTCACCATCTTGCATATACTTTAAAGCAAACATGAGCGCCATTAACACCAAAGCAGTAGTTGTTAAATAATGGATAGTGGCCTTCCATACAACCGGTTCGGTTTGGTAAGGAGAAATTAAAAAAAACAAAGCCCCAAAAAATGAAATCAGTGATGCATGTCGAATTGATGAGCGGCTGAGCAATAATTGAAAAAAGGAAAAGGAAAGGGTAGCATTAAATACATGTAAAAAAAGAAAAACAAAAAACCAGGCAATGCTATTTAACCCAATGGCTTTATACAGACAGAAAAAAACAAGGTGGTAAAGCGGGTGCAGGCCCTGATCGCCAAATTGATGGCGCATACCCTGTATACCCTGCAGTTTATACGCCAGGGCCCAACTTATAAAATCATGCACCATGCCCGCATGGCACGCAGGCCAGTATAAAGCAATAGCAATAGCAAAAAAAACACCAAAAATGGTTACACTTTTAATTGCCCTGTACATAACAATCAAATATAAACCGAGGATTGATAATTTCGTGTCACAGCATGTATATTAAAACACAAGGTATTGTTTTGCACACCACGCGGTATTCAGAAACCAGCGTAATTACGCGGATATATACTGAAAAACTGGGGCTGGTATCGTACATAGTAAAAGGGGTGCGCAGTGCCAGATCGAAACAGAAGGCTGCTTTGCTGCAACCGCTAACCCTGCTGGACATGGTGGTATCTAACCGCGAAAACCGGCAATTACAGTTTATTAAAGAATTCAGCCGGGCATATAATTACCAGTCTATCCCCTTTGATACGCTTAAATCAGCAGTGGCTTTGCTGCTGCTGGAAGTTATTTCCAAATCTATACGCGAGCACGAGCAGAATGCCGAGATGTTTGAGTTTATCTATGAATCGTTTTGCGAGTTGGACCGCTGCGAAAAGCTGCTCCCGGATTTTCATCTTTTGTTTTTGGTGCATTTTACCCGTTACCTGGGCTTTATGCCACACAGTAATTTTTCGGATGAGGCGCCTTTTTTTGAAATGACAGAAGGCATTTTTACCGAAAATAACGGTGATCCTTTGAGCCTTGACAAAGCAGAGAGCGGCTTGCTTTTTGAGTTAATGAATGCCAGCATTTTCAGCAGGGCCAGCCTTAAAACAACCCGTGCGCAGCGGAGGCAAATTTTAAAGAGTATTTTGAAATACTACCAGCTACACCTGGAGAATTTCAGCCTTAAATCGCCGGAGATATTGGAAGAATTATTAGAGTAAAAAGGGTATTACTTCACCCCTACTTTAATCCAGATTTTTGTAGCCCGGGTTAGTTTATCTTCCATACGGCAAAATACCGCGCCTTTGGGAATAGCGTATTTAGGAATAACCACCGGCTCAACAGCCTGTTGCTTTTGTATATTGTGTTGAGGCAGGGCATAAACAGTGCTTAAAAGGTACCAGCGGTATGGATTGCCCGCCCAAGAAGCCGATGCAAAAAACAGTAAGGCAGGAATGACAATACTTTTTTTCACTCCCCTAAGTTACGGTAATTCCGTAACAAGAGTTGCAAATCGAGGTTTACAGAGTAGCGGCGGGCATACTGAAGGTTAACTTTATCCTGCACATCGCCCAAAGCAGTTAAGTTAAACCCTGTAGATGAAGAAACAACACCCG
>DASZPC010000472.1:0-1883 GCA_035550455.1 Chitinophagales bacterium
CGTACCATGGCGGTTATGATTTTGTAGTTTTATGGGGTAGCAACATGAGCAAGTTCAATGATTTTTTTAAAAAGGTGGCCACCCGGCCCTCGCTGATGTGGAAACTGGCCGCGGGGATGGTTTTTATAATTTTGGCGGCCATGGTGCTTTTTTTACCCACTATGTTTTCGGGGCTAAGCGATACCTCGCGCTATGCTTTTTCAACGCTGCTGGCGGTGTACAGCCTTTACCGGCTAAGCACTTTTTTTATGGAGTATAACCAGCGCGGCGATGAATAAGGCAGGCTTAGCCATACCGGTACTGGCACTGCTGCTTTTTTTAGCACAGGGCTGCACCCAGCACAAACCAGCCGGTACCGAGCAGCAATACAGCCGGTTTAACGGTTATAAAGGCGAAGTGGATGTGGATGCCGATGCAGGCCTTGAACCTATTATGCGCCAGGAAAAAGAGGTTTTTGATTTTTTATACGACAGTGTTGCGCTTAACCTGCATTACAAAACCGAGCCCGGCATGTTTACCGATTTTACGGGGCATAAAGCCAGTGCTTTGGTTTTGGCAAGGCAACTAAGCGAAGATGAAATTAAGCACCTGCGCGAGCAGGACACTATTTATATACGCCAACTGGTAGTGGCCTACGATGCCGTAGCGCTGGTTGGCAACCCCCGCTTTGTTGATACTGCACTTAGTATAGCCCTGCTAAAAGAATACTTTAACCCCACCGCCAAAGCAACACATGCGCCTAAAATGGTTTTTGCGCAGGGCAGCAGCCTGGTAAAATACATGCTTGATACACTGGGGTATAACCAGAAAATTTCGGGCAATGTGTTTGCTGAAAAATCGGTTGAGGAGGTAATAAACTATGTGGCGCAAAATACCGATGCGATAGGGTTTATCCCTTTTAATTTTTTGAGCGATGAATACGACGATTCGGCGCAGGCAGCCTATAAGCGGATAAAAGTTTTAAGTTTGCGCGCGAAAAATGAGAAAGGGGAAACTATAAGGGCAAGCGCCAACCAAAGCGATATTGCGGCCGGGTACTACCCGCTAACCCGCAATATAACGGTGGTTAGCCGTTTTACTTATAGCGATAACCTGGAATGGCTTTTCACAAATTTTTTGTATCAGGAAAAGGGGTCGAAGATATTTTTGAAGGCAGGGCTGGTGCCCGCTAAGATGACAGAGCGCGAGGTAATTGTAAATACCGATGGGTATAAGGCAGTTAACCGATAAAAAAACGAAACCCTGTATTTGGCACGCTTTTTATATCAACTATATAAAAACAAATAACCAGTAAATATGAAAAAGGTAATGTTGATGGCCCTGGCGGCGTTTTTTGTAACCGCTGCTTTTGCCCAAACCATTGATGATGCGCAGAACGAAATAAACAACGAAAACTACTACAAGGCGCGTGTAATACTGAATAAGTTGCTGAAAGACCCCGCCAGCGATAAAGCACAGGTGGAATATTACATGGGCAATGCTTATTTGAAGGACGATGAGGCCGACTCGGCTAAGATGTTTTACAAAATGGTAAACACCGGCGATAGCAAAAACCCGCTGGGGTACCTGGCCGCAGGCCGCCTGGGGGTACTGGCCAAAAACAGCACCGAAGCTAAAATGAATTTTGACCGCGCTGCACAGGTTACCAAGTTTAAAAATGCCAATGTGTTTTTTGAAACCGGTGATGCTTATTTCCGCCCGCAGATATTTGATTTGGCGGCTGCTATACAGAACCTTGAAAAAGCCAATGAACTGGATGGAAAGAACACCACTATTATGATGGAACTGGGCGATGCTTACCTGGAAAATTCATCGAACGACCCTACCATGGGCGGCAAGGCCATGACGGAATATGAAAACGCCATTGCCATAAACAACAAGCT
>DASZPC010000473.1:0-5227 GCA_035550455.1 Chitinophagales bacterium
CGCCTTTGCCGCGAAAACGGGGTAGCCACAGGCTGCATAACCTGCAACCCCGGGACAGAGGTAGCCAAACAGGCCGACTACCCGGTTGAAATTGTAACCGGGCCCGAATTTGTTACAGGCAGTACCCGGCTTAAAGCAGGCACCGCCCAAAAAATGGCGCTGAACATGGTTAGCACTGCTGTGATGATAAAACTGGGGCGGGTGGAAGACAATAAAATGGTAAACATGCAGCTAACCAACGAAAAACTGGTTGACCGGGGCATAAGAATGGTGATGGAGGCAACAGGACTTGGCTACGATGAAAGCAGCCAATTGCTGCTACAAGCAGGCAGTGTAAAAAAAGCGCTTGAAAAATATGGCAAAAATATGCCATGAACCTGCTTTATTGGGCGTTGCAAACATAACCTTGGGCCTCATAGGCATCAATGGTTAGTTTCAGGTCTTTATTACCATTGGGGAAATCTTTGGTGCAAAGTTCCTCAGTTCGCCCGGCACTAAAGGTACAGGTATAACATTTTTTACAGGAAGAAACACCAGAAGCAAGTAAGATTAAAGCAAAAAAACCGGCGAATACTTTTTTCATAAGCTATATAAGTTGGAACAAATTTGAAAGAAAGAATTGTATTTGCAAAATTCGCGCCATGCGGTTAACACACATCTATAAAATTTTATTGCCGGGCCTTGTGCTTATAAGCCAATTACTTAATGCGCAAAGCGAGGTATCGAGCTACGGTGGCCTGGTTGATGCAAAACTGCCCAGCGGCATTAATGCCATTATAACCCAGTTGCCCAGCGCCTCAAAAACAGAAATTAACCTTTACGTAAATGCTGGCTCCATGTACGAGGCCGATTCGCTTAATGGTATGGCCCGCATGGTTGAAACTATGATTGGCAATAAAATAAACGCCGCCCTGCGCAGCAACCGCTATGCTGTTAATGCACAAAACACTGAATTTAAAGCCTATACCACGCCAGACCATGCCGTTTTTAAATTCACTACCTACCCCTACAACATCAGTAATTGCCTGGAAATTATCCGCGATTCGGTTTTTGGCGCCCAGTTCAGCAATGCCGAAGTTAGCCAGGCTATGACCGCCGCACTTAAAGATATTGAAGGCCTTAAATACGATAAGAAACGCCTGTTTGATAACACCATGATAAAAAACCTGTACACACAGGACCACAGCAAACTGGAGATATATGGCAACACAAGCGATATAAAAAACTTTAGCCGCAAACTGGCCACCGGTTTTTTTACAAGGTATTATGCGCCTAACAATGCCGTGGTAGCCATAACGGGCAATATAGACCCTGTAAATGTTCAAAGCCAGGTGGAAACTGCCTTGAAGAACCTGAAACGCAATGAATTTAACCCCGAAACAATTATAAAATCGGAGCACCTTAGGCCCATTGCTTATACCACACAGTTTGTAATTGAAGATACAATCAGCGAGCCCGAGTTTAGCATTTGCTGGCAGTTTCCGGGTTCAGGAAGCGACCGGCGCGCCACTTATTGCGGATTTTTGCTGAACGCATTGCTGAACGACCCTTACAACTATATACGCGTTAAAGCCACAAAAATGGGCTGCAAAAAGTTTGACGTGAACTACGACGCCAATGTTTACAATGGTGTTTTGAAAGTGACTTTTCAGCCAGGGAGAAAAGATTTGGCAGGTACTTATGATTTTGTGATGAAAGAACTGCTGCGCATTGACAAAACTTTGCTGAACGAGGAAATGCTGAACGCAGCCAAGCTAAGGTTCAAAAAAGAATATGATAACCTGAAAGCATCTACCAGTTATGCCGATTGGGTAGCCAAATACTGGGTAAACGGCGATGAATCGTACTTTGTTGAACTGAAAGACAGTGTAACAAACATTGATGCCGACCGGATGCATAATTTTATAGTGGCCTATATGAACCAAGCGGCCCATGTAACCGGCTTACGCATAAAACATGCAGACAGGGTAAGCCTTAATACCGACTCGAGTTTTGCCGACCTTGACGAGGGGGTTGGCAAGTATGTATTTACCTACCGGGAGAATGTAACCGATATAGAAGGCGCCCAGAACCAGGCTATGCTGAACAACCTGTTGCAATGGCTGAAAATAAACCCGGATATAAGCGCCCAGGTAAACGGGTTTAGCGATGAACACGAATTTGACCGGATAACGAACGACACCCTTACCAACTTTATGGATTCTGTGCCTACGTTCAGGTTAACTACTACTAAAGTGAACAAGAAAGGCACCCTGCGGCCTGAGACTGTGCGGGCTTTAAAAATTATTAAATACCTGTACGATAACGGCATAAGCGCCAACCGGCTTTCGGGCACAAGTATGCCTTTTAAATCGGATGATAAGCAGGGAGCCACTGCCAATATGAAATGTACGCTAACGCTTAATAAATACCATAAAAGCCCTTCGCTTTACGAATATCATTATGGCGTGAAGAAAGAATGAACCGGGTTATTTATCGAAGCTGACAACACAATCATCCTGCTCAACCATGGTATTTTCCTCTAAATAAACATGCTTTACCTTGCCGGCTGCGGGGGCGGTAATGGTTGATTCCATTTTCATGGCCTCGATAACAAACAAGGGCTGATTGCGGCTTACGGTTTCTCCGTTTTTTACAAATACCTTCACCAATTTGCCCTGCAAAGGCGCACCAATTTCGCCTTCGTTCTTTACTTTGTAATGTTCTATTTTATTGACTTTAATGGTGCGGTCGCGCACACTTACCGAGCGGGTTTGGCCGTTTATTTTAAAAAACACATCGCGCATACCATCTTCGTTAGGCTCGCCTTCGTACATAAATTTTATCAGCAGGTTTTTGCCGGGCTCAATACCTACAATAATTTCTTCATTGGGCTTTAAAGGATAGTAGAAAGCCGGTGTAGGTATTTGCCATACATCGCCAAAGTGCTTTTTAAAAGTGTAATACTCATCAAACACTTTGGGGTACATCTTCATACTCAAAAAATCCTCAAGGGTTTGCTTGTCGTCATATTTCTGCTTAAAGCTGTCCATTTCACGGTCAAAATCAGTAGGGCCAAGATGTGCATTGGGGCGGTCGGTAAACGGAGCTTCGCCCTTTAAAATTATTTTTTGCAAACCCGTCGGGAACCCGCCATAAGGCTGACCCAACTCGCCGCGAAAAAGTTGTTTTACAGAATCTGGAAAAGAAAGTGTTTCGCCTTTGGCAAAAATATCCTCTGCCGTAAGTTGGTTAGAAGTCATAAACAGGGCCATATCGCCCACTACTTTTGATGAAGGGGTAACCTTTACCACATCGCCAAAAAGTTCGTTCACCACTTTATAATTATGCTTTATCAAATCCAGTTTATCTTCCAGGCCCAGCGAACGAGCCTGCGGTAGCAGGTTTGAATACTGCCCACCGGGAATTTCATGCTCATATACCTCGGCGGTGCCTGCCTTTAATTCGCTTTCAAAGGGGTAGTAGTATTCGCGCACCACTTCAAAATAATTGGAATAAGCGTTTAATGAATCAAGGTTCACCGGGTTTTCGCGCTGGTGGCCTTTCATCATTGCCACCAGGCTGTTAAAGTTTGGCTGCGAGGTAAGGCCGCTCATGCTTGCCAGCGCCACATCAATTACATCCACCCCGGCTTCAATGGCTTTAAGGTAGGTGGCAGCCTGCAAACTGCTTGTATCGTGCGTGTGCAGGTGGACAGGTATTTTTATGGCCTGCTTCAACTCCCCTACTAAAATTTCGGCGGCATAAGGTTTCAGTAACCCTGCCATATCTTTAATAGCCAGCATGTGCGCCCCTTCGGCCTCCAGTTGTTTGGCCAGTTCAACATAATATTTGAGGTTGAATTTTGGGCGCGCGGGGTACATAATATCGCCGGTGTAGCAAATGCAGGCCTCGGCAATGCTATTGGTTTTTTCGCGCACGGTTTTAATGCTCATACGCATACCATCCACCCAATTCAGCGAATCGAAAATCCTGAAAATATCAATGCCGTTTTCGGCACTCTTTTCAATAAACTTAGCTACCAGGTTATCGGGGTAAGCCGCATAGCCCACTGCATTGCTGCCCCTGAAAAGCATTTGCAGTAAAATATTAGGGATTGCCTTACGCAGCAAACGAAGCCGCTGCCAGGGATCTTCGTGCAAAAAGCGCATACATACATCAAAAGTAGCACCGCCCCACACCTCCATTGAAAAAACTTCGGGATGGTTGCGAGCAAAGCCACTGGCTACCGAAAGCATATCCACATTGCGCAGGCGGGTGGCAAAAAGCGACTGGTGCGCATCGCGGAAAGTGGTATCGGTGTAATGTATTTTTTTATCGGCTTTAAGGCTCTCCATAAATTTATCGCGGCCCAGTTCAGTTAACACATCTTTACTGCCCTTGGGAAACGGGGCAACAGGGTTAACCGGTGGCACCACCGCCTTTCGGAATTTTTTTTCCGGCTCGTAAGTTTTAATATCGGGATGGCCGTTAACTTTTAACTCGGCCAGGTAACGGATAATTTTTGTTCCGCGGTCTTTATCGTACCCCCATCGCGGCACCTGCAACTGCGGGTTTTGCGCAATAAAGCCAACCGTTGCGCGGCCCTGCTGAAAATCTTCGTTCTCCATTACATTTACCAGGAAAGGGATATTGGTTTTAACCCCACGTATGCGGAACTCCTGCAAAGTGCGGTTCATGCGTTTGGTAGCGCCCTTTAGGGTGCGGCTCCAGGCCGAAACCTTTACCAGCATTGAATCGAAGAAGGGGCTGATTTTCACCCCTGCATAACTGCTGCCCTCATCTAACCTTATGCCAAAGCCGCCCGCATTGCGATAGGCCACAATGGTACCATAATCGGGCTTGAAATCGTTTTCGGGGTCTTCGGTGGTAATGCGGCATTGAATGGCAAAGCCATTGCATTTTACATCATCCTGGGATTTCAGGAATATCTGCGGGTGGCTTAGTTCACAGCCCGAGGCAAGTAATATTTGCGAACGCACAATATCTATACCGGTTATTTCCTCGGTAATGGTATGCTCTACCTGTATGCGCGGGTTTACCTCAATAAAATAAACGTTCTCGTCTATATCCACTAAAAACTCAACCGTACCGGCGTTGTTATATTTTACATGGTTGGCAATGCGCAGGGCATATTCAAAAAGCCGGGTGCGGGTTTCCTGTTTAAGAATGGACGGCGCTACTTCAATTACTTTTTGAAAACGGCGCTGCACCGAGCAATCGCGCT
>DASZPC010000474.1:0-4609 GCA_035550455.1 Chitinophagales bacterium
GGATGGTGAAAATACACCAACCTGAAAGGCGATTTATCTTCAGCCAGGCTGGCCTTTAACCCGGCTGCCACCGGCCCGGTTACCGGCAGGTTGCCGCTGGTACCGCTGTTTATGCTGTAAAAATGTACCGGCCCCCATACAAAATCGTAGTTCTTTTCATCGCCGGGCAGGGTAAAGTATTTCAGGTAAGGCTTTAAAGGCGGCAGGCTATAATTATCATGGTTACCCGGGCTGGGAAAAAACCGGTTCTGTTTTTCCTGCGCCGCCTTACCCCCGCACTGCCATGCGGCTGGCGCATCGGGGTTGTAAATATAATCGCCATAGTAATCGCCAATATGCTTTTTAATAGTGGTGGCGCTGCCCGCCGGGTAATTATTATCGCCTACGGTTATAATAAAATCGGGGTTCCAGCTTTTTACCATTTTGGCCACCGAATCTTCCTGGCTGGTGCCCTTGCCATAATCGCCTATTACCGCAAAGGTTATTGAGTCGGCCTTCACATTTACACCGGCGCCGGTAACCGGTTGGTTAAATACACTTAATAACAGCGAGAGCAAAAAGGGGTAATACATTATTTCAATTTTTGGCGAAAGTAAAAAACCTGCCTGTAAGGCAAATATTCATATAAACTTATTTTAAATAAGTACAACTACGGCATTTCATTTTTCAGTATAACTACGGTTGACTTTCGGGTAAAGTATTTCAACTTTTGCCATAACGATTTTATAAACGTACTCCCTGCTTTTAAAGGCGGCTATTTATAACTGAAAATGCAAGGCAAAGCAGGCATTAAAACCAAAAAAACTATGACAAGAAAAATGTTCCGTTTAATGTGGGCGCTTATGGCCATAAGCGCTGTGCTAATGTCTACAGGTTGTGCAGGCGTAAAATACGATGCAGTAACGATAGCCAATGCCACATCTGTTAATAAACAACTCGATGCGCTGGCCGATAAATCCACCACCGATTTTTCAGCCAACACCACACAAATACAGCAGGTAAAAGATTCCCTTCAGGCTGCTATTGCCCACGAAAAAAAGCGGGGCAAAACAAACATAACCGCTTACATGTGGACCGATATCAATAAATACTTCAATAATCAATTTCTCGCCACCTGGCAAAAAGACAGCAAGTTCGGCCAACCCTTTGTTAATGAAATAAAGAAACGCTTCGATGAAATCTTTAAATACATCACCGACCTTGAAAACCATAAAGCAGGCGGCCCCGATTACCAAAAATAAAACCCAACAATATGCCAACAGTAAATATAGATTTCAATGCCATTTTTTCTGAAATAGAAAATCAGGTTAAAAACCTTGCTTTAGCTACCGCCAGTAAATACAAAGACCAGGCCATTGACGTAGGGCAACGCATTGTTGCCGATATGAAAGACGATTTGATACGCTGGACACAAATGCTGGCCAACGAACAACTTTCTACCGATGAGTTTGAACTCTTGGTTAAAAGCTACGAGGTTGAAGGCGCCGTTGCAGGGCTTGAACTGGCCGGCCTTGCCCACGTTCGCGCTTACGATTTTGGCATGAGCGTACTAAATGTTATTATGGATGTAATAATGAAAGTGCTTAACAGCCTTGGCAGTGGCTTACTGCAACCTAAATAAGGCTTTTTCTAAATTTCAATCAATCCGTTTTTTGCGGCAAAAAGCACCAGGCCGGTGGCACTGCGTGCGCCCACTTTGCGTATCATTTGCTGCCTTATACTTTCAACCGTACGGTGGCTAAGGTAAATTTGCTTGCCTATTTCGGCAGTACTTAACTCTTTACTAAGTAGTTGTATTATCCTTATTTCCTTATCGCTGAATTTTATTGTGGCCGACTTTACAGTGGGCGTAACCCGCCTGCGTTTTACAAGCCGGTTGCGCATAATAATGCTAACCTGCTCATTAAAATTATACCCGGTTTTAAAGGCAGTTAATATGGCAAAAAGTATTTCCGCCGGTTCCGAATCTTTGGGCAGGTACCCTACTGCCCCTTTTTCAATAGCATGGCCAATTAAATCCTGGTCATCGCTTGCCGAAATTACCAGCGTTTTAAGCCCCGGTGCTTTTTTTCGTATTGTTTCAAGCACTACGGCATAATTATCTACCAGGCTTAAATCAAACAACAACACCCCGGCCTCAACACCTTTTACTGCTTCCAAAAGTTTATCGCCTGCCGGTACATCGCAAACAATTTTAAGCTCCGAGAAATCTTTTAACAAGGCCACCAGGCCCTTGCGCAGCAATAAATGGTTTTCAGCTATAATAACTTTAACAGGCTCCATAACCAGGGGTAGTTTATGTTTCAGGTTCAACGGACAGGCACAATTATAATTGTAGCCTGCGCAATGTATTTGCGTATCTAAACATTTTTTTTCAATTATAAAATTCCTGTAACAGGTTTTTTTTAATATTTTAAAAACCAGGTTAAAAATTATTCTCTGGTTAAGGGAATATTAACAATAGCAACATTTTCGTCCTCGGCGGCCACCTGCCACCCGGCGGCTTTCAGGTAGTTTAGCTGCATTTTCTCCTTTTCCAGTAAAACCTGGTGCTTGTAGTAGATAATATGAGAAAGGTGGTTATTGGTTACAAGCGCCCGAAGGCTATCGGGGTTATCAAGGTGGTCAATTAACTGTTGGTTATAAATACGCGTATAAGGGATAAAACTATGGTAGCCATTCAGCACATTGCGCCCGTGCAGGCTTTGCCAGTACATATAAACCATTTCGCGGGTAGAAATATCCTCGCTTCGGTATGGTGGCAGCGGCTTTTCCGAAAAAGCCTCAAGGCCCGTGGGCAGGTAAAGCAATACATCAGTGGGCTGTGTATACTGTTTTATAAAATTACCGGCCGGGTCGCTCATCATTTCTTCCGCGGTATAGTGGCCAAACCGTAAAGGTATTTCCTCGCTCAGCAGCAGCAGGGCGGTTAACAATGCAGCCGTAAGGCCAAAACGCTTGCCAACCAGCCTTAGCCCGTTTACCGCTAAAAAGCAAATGCCCAGCCAGGCGGCCCCATAAAACCTTACCGGCAAGCGCAAAAACCGGCCAATACCCTGCGGGTTAAACAAAAAATATAAAGGGCTTTTTAATTGCAGCCACGGCCGGTACACAAGGTATGGCCCCAATGCCAGCAAAAGCCCAACCGCTGTTACACCAATGGCAAACACTTTGGCTTTACCGCCCTTTGCAAACAACCCACCTAAAGCCAGCAAAGCACAAACCAGCCCGGTGGCCGCACTACTGGTATTATAAAACCAGGTTGAAGTACCGCCCTGCAACACCGAATGCCAAAGGTTATTGGGTTGGTACCTTAAAAAATCGGCCCCGCTAAGGCTCAGGTAATTTATTTTCCGTATGGAATCAACCGGGTTATAAGCCAGCTTACCGGTATTGCCTGCAATAAACCAATGAAAAAACAACGCTATAGCGGCAACGCAAAGCCCTGCATAAACGCCTGCTATAGGCAGGTTGGCAGGCCGCATAAACCACCCCGCGTATACTAAACAGGCTACCAGCATTACCAGCGCCATTACTATCGAGCTATCGCCCGATAGCGAAACCGTAAGCACCGAAAAAAACACCGCTCCCAAAACATAGGTATAACTGCTTTTTTCAAACGCCTTTAGTAAAAAATAGGCAGCAATAAAACCCGTGCCCACCGATGCCGAATCAAGGCTATCCATACGCCCGAACATCATATTGCTATTGGCAAATAAAAAACCTGTTGCCAGTGCGGCCAGCCAGCTGTATTTAAAAAAACGCGCCAGCAGATATGCGCCCCAGGCGCTTAACCCAAACACCACACTCATTAAAACATACATGCCCCAAACCGGCGAAACATTAAAAACCGGGCGCAGCAACAGATACAAAGGGAACAAACCCGCCGATGAGTTGCCCATAGTTAATGGCGATGGGGCAGGGTATAAAATATCGCCCGTGTAGCCCCCTGTAAGCCAGGCACGCAGGTGGTTGGCATAAGTATTTAAGGCCCACAGGGTAAACCAACTATCGGTTTTGCCGGGCAGCGAATGGTATAAAAATGGCAGCGGGAAAAAGAGGCATAAAAACCACAACACATAAAGGCCCAATGTTTTGGTTTCTTTCATAATAAAGGGCTATTTGGTTTCGCTACGGCTGCGCAACAGCATAAGGTCCTTATAGGTATCAACCCCCAGCCAGGCGCCCCGGTGCTTATAAGCCACCAGTTGGTTTTTGCCTATTAACAGGGGCATACTTTCTGCTTCAAACGAGTGTTGCACTTTAAGGTAGCCAAGCGCCTTTTTGTTTACAATAAACAGGCCGCCGTTTATCCAGTGCCGCATCAGTGGCTTTTCGTTAAAAGCAGTTACCCTTTCGGCTTTTATATCCATTACGCCAAAAGGCTCGTGTACCTGCACTGCCATAACTGTAGCGGCAGCTTTTAACTGCACATGGTGCTGGTGCATGGCGGCAATATCGGCATCGCAAATAATATCGCAATAGGTAAGCACAAAATTATCGTGCCCGGCCAGTTTCTTTTCCAGCAGCTTTATGCGCCCCGCCGAGGGTGTTTCCTCGCCCGTGTTTTTGTATTCAATTACCATATTGCGCCCCGGTTCAAAGGGGT
>DASZPC010000475.1:0-3590 GCA_035550455.1 Chitinophagales bacterium
TTTATACTGCTATCGCTGTTTGTGGGCTTTCTTATTTATAATACCCAGCCGTTCTTCCTGTTGTTTGCCATTTTTCTGCCCACGCTTATCCACGTATTTGTTTTCACGGGGCTGTTTATTTTGTTCGGGGCACTTAAAAGCAAAAGCCCAACCGGTATTGCATCGCTGTTGGTATTTGCCACGTGCGCCATTAGCTTCTTTGTTTTCTTTCCGCAGTTTGGGTTTTACCATGTTACCGATTACGCCCAAAAAACACTGACCCAAAGCGGGTTTATTGATGTGAATGGTTCGTTTATGAAACTGTTCAGGTTAGGTACCGCCACTACCGAAAATATTTTTTCCTCTAAAATGGGTTTTGGTATTATGCGCTTTATCGCTTTCGCCTACACCTACCATTACCTGAACTGGTTTTCTAAAACATCGGTTATTAAATGGCACCAGGTACCTAAAAACTGGCTGGCCACGGTAATTGTACTATGGCTGCTTTCGGTGGGCTTGTACGCTTACAATTATATTACCGGTTTAATATGGCTGTACTTTTTAAGTATGCTGCATGTGTTCCTGGAGTTTCCATTAAACTACCGCTCTTTTATTGGTATTGGAGAAGAAATAGGTACAATGGCGGGTTTCAGAAAACCGGCCCCGGTAGTACGGAAAAAGTGAGGCCTTTTATGGCCCATAAATTTTAACGCCTAATACTTGCGCAGGCAGCCAGTTTCGTTAACTTTATTTGAAATTAAGGTTAATGAAAGGTTACGCGGTTTTGGCTTGTTTATTATTCCTGTTGGCTATGGGCTGTAAAAAAGATAGCCCGGTTAAAAGCAATTTGGCAGTAACTTATAGTAATGGCCCTACCGACAGTTTAAAACTTAACCAGGTAAGCATATTAGCCAGTCACAATAGTTACCACCACAGAACCGACTCGGCGGTATTGGCCTTTCTATATACCCTGGATTCGTTACAATTGCTCCCTTCGGCATACGACCCGCACCAGTTAGATTATGATGACCTGCCTATAAGCCAGCAACTTGAAGATTACAACATAAGAGGCCTTGAACTGGATGTATGGAACGACCCACAAGGCGGACAATTTTATAACCGCAGGGCCTATACTTTAATGAACCAAAGCAACAAGGTGGAAACACATATACCGGCGCTTTTAAACCCCGGCTTTAAATTGCTGCATATACCCGATTTTGATTTTAATTCAGACTCTTACACATTTGTTGAAGCCCTGGAAAACATTAAGGCCTGGAGCGATGCAAACCCCAACCACTTACCGCTTTTTATAAATGTTGAAACAGAAGTTTCGGCCCCGGGCGATGAGCTTTCTATACTGGGCGAACTAACTAAAGCCGTACCGTTTGATGCCGCCGCTGCCGATGAACTGGATGCAGAAGTGAAAGCTGTTTTCGGGCAGGACCTGAAAGGGGTAATAACCCCCGATATGGTGCGCGGCAACTATACCACATTAGAAGATGCGGTACTTGCCGGCAACTGGCCGCAGCTTGCCAAAGCAAGAGGCAAAGTAATTTTTATTGTAAACGCCGATGGCTCTTCGGGCGATGTATATATGGCTGGGCACCCTTCGTTACAAGGGCGTGCCATGTTTGTTTACACAAACCCCGGTACACCAGAAGCCGCTTTTGTGCTGCTGAACAACCCGGTTTCATCGCTCAACCAAATAAAGCACAGGGTGGCACAGGGGTATATTGTACGCACTATGAGCGACGACCAGGGCAGCGAACAAGTGCATACCGGCGACTATACTCAAATGAATGCGGCTTTTGATTCGTGGGCGCAGATCGTTTCAACCGATTATTACCGGCCCGACCCACGTGCCGGCACCGGCAACTGGACAGATTACCAGGTGCATTTGCCCGGAGGAAATGTGGCGCGGATAGACTCGGCTGCAGCGCCCGGTTTATTGAACCTTGGTACGATAAAAGAATAACCTTTTCATAACATAAATCTCTGCATTTTGCAAAGCGATGGGCGACACTAAACGGAAGGTACAGGTAGTCGTTATCAGCGATGTTCACCTTGGCTTTTTGGGATGTAAGGCCAAGGAGTTGAATAAGTATTTAAAATCCATTGAACCTGAAACGCTGATAATAAATGGCGACTTTATTGATATATGGCAGTTCAGGTCTTATTATTTCCCAAAGTCGCACACACGTGTGCTGCAAAGGGTATTTAAATTTATAAGCGACGGGGTAAAAGTGTATTACCTTACAGGTAACCACGATGAGTTGTTGCGGCGTTATTCGGGTTTACATTTAGGCAATCTTGAATTGGACGATAAACTGGTAATGACACTTGACGGTAAACAACACTGGTTTTTTCATGGCGATATTTTTGATGTAACCATGCGCGGTTCGCGCTGGCTGGCCAAGCTGGGCAACACCGGTTACGAATTGCTGATATTGATAAACAAACTGATGAATTTTTTCCTGGAATTACTGGGCCGAGAAAAAATTTCGTTTTCGCAAAAAGTGAAGGCAGCCACCAAGCGCGGCATAAAAAAGCTGGGCGATTATGAAATTACGGCTGCCGAAATTGCCATTGACAATGGGTACGATTATGTGATTAACGGCCACGTACACATACCGGTAATTAAAGAAATAAAAACCGACCGGGGCAGTGTAACCTACCTGAACAGCGGCGACTGGGTAGAAAATATGACGGCACTGGAATACAACAACGGCGAGTGGAAACTGGTGTGGTTTAAAGACATGAAGTTTACTGAAGATAGCTGGCTGAATGTGGAAATAGAAGATTTGCCTTAAAGCGAAAAGGCCGGCGAAAATTCTGCAACCATATTTAAGTGGTAGAAGAATTTGTGTAATACGTTGAAGCAATTATTTTTGAAAGACGACCCTTACTGCAAACAAATAACCAGGAATAAATGAAGAAAATTTTTACGCTTTTCGCCCTTGCTTTTTTGGGGGCCAACATGGCCATTGCGCAAACCACTGTTGAAGTAAAAGGAACAGTAACCGATGCGGACAGTAAAGAGCCACTTGCCGGGGCGGTGATAAGGATTGACAAGGTTAAAAGCAAAATGACCGATGCCGCCGGTAAATTTGTGGTGGATGTGCCCGAAGGAGAACATGAAATGCATGTTTCGTACATTGGCTATAAAACTAATAAGCAGACTATTACTGTAAAAGCTGGCGATAAAATTGACCTGAAAATTGAGCTAAAATCATCTACGCTCGAATTAACCCAAGTGGTAACGGTAAGCCAGTACAATAAAAACTCGGCAAAGGAAACGGTAACCACCGAAGTAATTACCAAAGACCAGATAAAGAACACCAACTCGAACAGCTTAGGTGAAATTGTAACCAAAACGCCGGGTGTATTAGTGCAGGACGGGCAGATTTCAATACGTGGTGGCAGCAGTTATTCGTATGGTGTTGGAACACGTACGGCGGTATTAGTAGATGGCCTTAACCTTACCAGCCAGGATTTGCAACAAGTGCAGGGTTCATTTGTACCGGTTGAAAACGTAAAGCAAGTGGAAGTGGTAAAGGGGGCATCATCGGTGGTGTATGGTTCGCAGGCGCTGGACGGGGTGGTAAATATTA
>DASZPC010000476.1:0-2674 GCA_035550455.1 Chitinophagales bacterium
CCACCATGAACCTGCAAAATATACATGGCAAACTTAACCGTTTATTGGCTGGCGGTGACCTTGAAGCAGAATACAAACCTAGCCCAAGGCTAAGGTTTTATGCCCATGTATCAAGTTTCAGTAATCGCTTTTGGTATGGTAATGTGCCTTATAACAATAATGACCCACGCAATGGCTATTTTACCGCCGAGTTTTCATTAAAGCATCCCGGTTATTATAAAGATGCATCAATAATAAATACCGGTGGCAGCCCGTACCTGGGTAAATTACTTGACCTTGATGATAGTACAGGACATGGCGATAACTACCGTAACATACAACCACAATATTCTTATGCCGTTGCGCCGGATAGTTTCGAGTTTAAACGGCTTTTTACTGAAATCAACAATACTTTTGAAAGAAACCCTATAGTTGCACAGTTAGATGGTTCGTATGCTATTACCGATAGGATAAAAATATCGGCTGGTGCAAAATTTTACTGGAAGTACGGCGAACGCAATATAAGCTACCACGAATGGCAGTTTGATAAAAGTACACAAACCGGCGCCCAGCAATATTTAATGACCAACCTTAATCTTGAACCGGTAAATCCCAATGGTGGTTATCTGCCCGAGTATGGAGACCCTTACAGCAAAATACTTATGCCGTTCTTAACCAGGCCCCAGTTAACCGCCATGGTTAGCCAGTTTGCGAACAGGTGGTTTGAATATACCATGAATGAAGAGAATGTTGAATATTGGTTATGGGTAGGCTCCAGCTATAAATATCATGAATACACTTCTTCGGGTTACATTATGGCCGATGCTACTCTATTTGGCTGCCTGAACCTGACCGGTGGCCTTAGAATTGAAAACAACTCGATGTATGTAACCGGAGACACCCTTGACACCCAGCCAACTATTGACTATACTACTGGATACGTATATTACAAAAAGCAATCGCGCACTATTAAAAACAATACGCTTGCATTCCTCCCTTCTTTAAATTTAACTTGGAATATAAAGGATAATCAGAACCTGCGCTTTGCTGTTTCGCGTACTTACCACCGGCAAAATTTTAGCGAGGTTAAACCCGGCGCAGCCGTTATAAACTACAGCGATTTTGAATTTACTTTTGGCAACCCAAACCTGAAACCAACCTACTCAGTTAACCTGGATATAGCTTACGAGTACTTTTGGGGGAATAAGGGCATGTTTGAGATTGGCTCGTATTACAAATACATTACCGACCACATTTTTGCCACCACACAGGCTGATGCAGACCCAACAACAGGCATTATTTACAAATCATTTCAAAACGCAGGCAAATCATGGGTATGGGGTGTTGAAGCCATGTTTAAGCGCCGCTTCGATTTTCTTCCAAAATTTCTTTCAGGTTTTGGGGTTGATGCAAACATTACTTATTCACTTTCAAGAATGCAGGTTCCCGGCAGGTACAAACAACAGCCCCTGGCCGAACAAACGCCTTTACTTTATAACGTAGCATTGTTCTATGAAAAGTACGGGGTATCAGCCCGTGTTGCCCTTAATTATACAGGGCCGTTTCTGAAAGCGCTAAACCTGGCCGCCGTTACCGGAATTGGCCTTGTGCATAAAGACGACAGCTATGATGTTTTTATGTCTGAAAACTATTCGCTGGATGCCCAGGTTGCTTATTCCTTCAAAAAACATTTCATGGTATATATTGAGTTGAACAACCTGGTTGATTCGCCATACAAAGAATACAGGGGCGACCCCAACAGGCCGGTAAGGGTTGAATATTACCGTCAACGTGGGCAAATCGGGTTTAAATACACACTGGATTAGTGCGTGATTTATAAATGGTACCTTCTTAATTACTTAACATTAGTGCCGCACAGGTTAATTTTCTTTGCAGCGTTTTTTTACAATCAAAAACAAACAGCTATAGCTTATGCGACTTTTTACATCCTTATTGCTTGCACTTATTTTATTTAGCACATTAAACATTGAGGCTTCGCAAAAGCGCAAAGTGCTGTTTATTGGTATTGACGGAACACGCGCCGACGCACTGCAACAAGCCCACACCCCGTATATTGATAGCCTTTTTGCCAGCCCCGGCCTTTCCACCTATAATGCATGGTGCGCGGGTATAACCATTTCCGGGCCTACCTGGAGTTCAATGTTAACCGGCGTTTGGTTTAACAAGCATGGCGTAACTAATAATAATTATACCGGTAGCGACTTTAATACCTACCCTTACTTTACCACCCTGGCCAAGCAATTAAAGCCAAATTTATATTGTGCCGAAGTATGCGAATGGCCTCCGTTGATTGACGATGTATATAACGATAACTTTAATCTGCGCCTGCATGTGCCCGATGGCCAAGGGGCTACTACCTGCGCCACCGCTGCCACTGTTTTAGCCAACGACAGCATCGACTTTATGTTTGTTTATTTCGACCAAGTGGATTTAACAGGCCACTCGTCGGGTTTCTCTCCTACTAACCCAGCTTATATTACAGCCATTGAAAATGTTGACTCATGTGTGGGTGTGGTTTTAGATGCTTTGCATAACCGCGCACACTACGCCGATGAAGACTGGTTAGTGATTTTAATGACTGACCATGGTGGTATAGGAACAGGCCATGGTGGTAATACTGACCAGGAAAGGCAAATATGGTGGATTGCTTCGGGTAACGACTTGCAAAACTATA
>DASZPC010000477.1:0-2204 GCA_035550455.1 Chitinophagales bacterium
AAACATATCATGGCCCATCCAGTAGCTGTACCATTTATCTTCGGTTTGTTTTGGGTCGTATATTTTTGGTAGTTCCATAGTAATAATGAGATATTAGTATTAAGTAGTTAGTATTGAGATAATGCAAATACAAAAATTCAATTTCATTTATCAGGCGAATATAAAAGCAAAGCCCCCTGTTTTGGCAGAGGGCTTTGATATCTTTTAAACAATATTATATCACCCTCTGCACCGGCAAAGCACAACGACAGATACCACTACTGTTTGCATATTCATGTTACAAGTATAAGAAATTCCCCTGTAATAATTCCACATCAATACGCCCGGGCAAAAATAACACGCTCTTTACTGGGCTGGCCACTGAACACGCATTTGCCTTCTTCCAGCGGATTATTGAGGGGAATACAACGGATGGTAGCTTTGGTTAGCTCCTTTATTTTCTCTTCAGTTTCAGGCGTGCCATCCCAATGCGCTGAAATAAAACCCGGCTGCTCAATCATTGTTTTGAATTCATCCCAGCTATTAGCTGGCCGGATGTTGGCATCGCGAAAGGTTTTTGCCCTGTTGAAAATATTTGACTGAATATCGTTCAGCAGGTTTTCGATATGGCTGCCAATACCCTCTAACTGTTGCGATGATTTTTCTTTTGTATCGCGGCGGGCCACTTCCACGGTTCCATTTTCTAAATCGCGCATACCAATTGCCAAACGCACCGGTACCCCGCGCAATTCGTATTCGGCAAATTTGAAACCGGGGCGCTTGGTAGTATCGTCATCAAACTTTACGGTAATACCTTTCGATTTTAGTTCCTTTATGAGCGGTTCCACTTTTTCAAAAAGCCTGGACAAATCTTCATCGCTTTTGTAAATAGGCACTATAACCACCTGTAAAGGAGCGAGTTTAGGAGGCAGCACTAAACCATCATCATCGCTGTGCGCCATAATCAAAGCGCCAATCAACCTGGTTGATACCCCCCACGATGTAGCATATACATATTCCTGCTTGCCCTCTTTATTCAAAAATTGTACATCGAAAGCTTTAGCAAAATTTTGCCCCAAAAAGTGCGAGGTACCGGCCTGAAGCGCCTGGCCATCCTGCATCATGGCTTCGATACAATAAGTATCAACCGCCCCGGCAAAACGTTCATTAGCTGTTTTTTTGCCCTTTATAACCGGTAATGCCAGCCAGTTTTCAGCAAAATCGGCATACACATCAAGCATTTTTTCGGTTTCTTCAACAGCCTCTTTTGCAGTAGCGTGTGCCGTGTGGCCTTCCTGCCATAAAAACTCAGCAGTACGCAAAAACAAACGCGTGCGCATTTCCCAACGCACCACATTGGCCCACTGGTTAATTAAGAGCGGCAGGTCGCGGTAAGACTGAATCCAGTTTTTATATGTATTCCAGATTATGGTTTCAGAAGTTGGCCTTACAATTAATTCTTCCTCCAATTTGGCATCGGGGTCAACAATTACGCCTTTGCCGTTAGGATCGTTAATTAAGCGGTAGTGTGTAACAACAGCACATTCCTTGGCAAAGCCTTCCACATGCGAAGCTTCTTTGCTCAAAAAACTTTTGGGTATAAAAAGCGGGAAATAAGCATTCACATGCCCGGTGTCTTTAAACATCTTATCCAGGGCATCGTGCATTTTCTCCCAAATAGCAAAGCCATAAGGTTTTATTACCATGCAGCCACGCACGCTGCTGTAATCGGCCAAGCCGCCTTTAATCACCAAATCGTTATACCACTGTGAATAATCGTTAACCCTTGTTGCAATATCCTTAGCCATACGTAATTTTATCTATGATTTATGTTAAAACCGAATTGTTAATGTTTGTCCAAAAATATCAAAATCAATGAGGGGGCTTAAACTCTTTTGAATTAAATTTGTCATCAGCAAAAACCTAGAACATGAAACGCTCATCCGTTATAGCAATAACCCTCTTCCTGTTTACATTAAGCGGTGTGAAAGTATTTGCACAAAGCGATGACGTTTATTACGACCCATCGGCCGATAAGGGCAGCCAGCAAAGCAGCCAACAGGAGGCCTCTAGTACAACCACTGACCCTAATAATAATGATGGATACAGCCAGGGGCAGTACCAGCTAAAAGGAAGCGATAGTTATGTTGACAGCAGCGGCAATACTTATGTTACCAATAACTATTATCAAAGTGATGATGACCTGTATTATACCAGCCGCCTGC
>DASZPC010000478.1:0-7652 GCA_035550455.1 Chitinophagales bacterium
AATGATAGTTCTATTGGCGAAAATGCTTCTACCACTTATCTCTGGTCGTACGGAACCGGCGATTATTCAATCGTTCAAAACACCAGCATTGTTTACGACCCCGACGATGCCGGCGATGAACTGGTTTGCCTTACTATTACCAACCACGATAACGGCTGCGCAAGCACCTACTGCCGCGTTATTGATGTACAGCCCTTATGCCAGGCTACTAACTTTACTTACACCGCACAGGGGCGTACTTGCACATTTACCCCCTGGGTATGTGGCGATTGGGACAGCATTACCTGGAATTTTGGCGATGGGACAATTATCCACCAGGCCGATTCCGCATTAACGCATACTTTTCCCGTCGGAACCGATAGTTTTAATGTAGTGCTTACCATTGATTATGGCTCTGTATGCCAACACTACTACCATTGTATCGCTATATACAATCAGGAGGTATACCTTAATACTACCGGCATTAATTCAGTGGCTGCCAATAACGAATTATCTGTTTATCCCAACCCTGTAACCAGCAGTTCATTTACCGTATCGGGCCCTGTAAAACCCGGCTCATTTATCGAAATATACGATGCCACCGGCAGGCTGCTCTCAAGGATAGCCATTAAAAGCCCCGAACAGTTAATTGATGCCAGCCAGCTACCGGCAGGTATGTACACCTTGTCGGTTATCGCCACAGGCGCGGCGCCCGTTTCAACAGGTTTTATGAAATTCTGATTTTGCCATAAAGGCAAAAAAAATCGCGCCCTGTATGAGGCGCGATAGTATTTTAATATCCCGCGGCTATTTTAAACAGCCCTGTTTATTCTACCGAAATATTTTTGCTGGTAATTCCACTGGCACTCTTTACCTGTAAAGTATAAAGGCCTTTCGCAAACCTGGTAAGGTCAATACTGGTATTGTATAACCCTATAATATCAATCTGCTGGCTGTAAACAGTCCTTCCGGTCATATCAACCACAGCTATTTGCCCGTTAATACGGCTGCCTGCATTTACCTTAACCTCAAACACGCCATTGTTAGGGTTGGGATATACATTAACTATAGCATTCAGGTCGGCATTTACACCCTTAATACCTGTTTGTACTGAAGCCGGAACACAAGGGTCGCCTTGGTTTATAACGTTCAGGTAGTAATCAAACCAGGGCATTTTGTTTAGCACGCCGGTATATGTTTGTGCAGCATATTGTGCCGGTATCGGCGAAGGTAAAGTACCCCATACGGTGCCATACCAAAGCAAGCGGTAAACACCGGTAGGTGAAGTAGTAGTGCCGCTAAAAGTAAGGCAACCATTTTGCCCGCCATAAAGCAGGTTCGGGTTTTTAACCCAGGTTATACCACTGGGCAGACCAATTACCGAATCAAGTTCCATCGAATCAACTGTAACTTGTATAGGGTAGCTGGTAATACCCAGGTCAATCACCGAATCAAAATAAGTGGGACACATAACTTGTATGGTTTGGTCAAAAGCCTGCGACCTGATTACACAGGGTAGTGAGTCCGGCGAGGGCGATATACCCGCTGTGGTGCGCGCCTGTGGGTCAATGGTGCACTGTGCGCTGGCAGCTGAAATGGCTGCGGCTAAAACAAAAAACAAGTAAACTTTTTTCATTTTTCTGATGGATGGGTTTAGTGATATAATTTTTTTAAAAAACGGTTGCCCGGATAACTTTTAATACTTTTTCAGCATCAGGTTATCGCGGTATTTACTCTTGCTGCCGGTAAACCACCACGAGTCAACATAAAACTGGGTACGGATGGTAAGCACGTCATCTTTTTTATAATCGCTGGCAAAGCCCGGTATACTGGCCTTTTCGTTCATCACATGGTCGTACCAAACTATTAACTTAAACCAGTTATAAGGGGTAAAGGTATAACCAACACCAAGTGTTGAATATTTAATATCGGTAATCGAAAAACCCCGCAACAGGGCCAAATCTGTACCCTTCACCTGTGCCTGTGGGTCGTAAAAATCATACTTCACGGTTATATCGTTCATCATAGTATGGTTCTTCAGTTTAACCTTAAATGCCTGGTCAAAAAGTACCGAAGCGCCCATAAAATGCCTGAGGTATAAATCCGAAATAGGCGGCGAGTTAATTTGCCCAAGCGGAACCGATGATGAGGTGGCGCCGCCGGGTTGCTGGCCTGCTATAAACTCACCACGTAGCGTGGTGGTGCCAATATTGTAATCAGCTTTAAACTCAAGGTTTGCGCCATAGTATTCACGCTTATAGATTTTCTTAAGCACATCTTTCGGGCTTGCAATATTTTTATAGTAGGCCTGCCCGGTTGAATCTTTTGCATATTCAAAAACATAATTAGTGGTTTGCAAAACACCGCCATAGTAATACGATACACTTCCGTTCAAACCAACTCTGGCTTTGCCCAAATCCCACGAACGCCCAACCTTAATCCGGCCAATAAAATCTTTACGGCTTTGGTAACTACCGGTTTGGTTAGTAAGTCCCACGCCAATCCCCTGCCCATTTACAATACTGGCATCTACGCGCAGGTAAACCGGTTCAAACTTGGCTGGCGATTCAATTACCAGTGCCTCGCCTAATTCTACCTCGTTAGGCATAATAGCCTGGTTAACCGCAGCAAATTCCGGCGACTCTGAAAAGGCCGGGAAAGAAGGCGTTTCATATCCAAATGGCCTTGCAAAAACACCGCCTTGTAAGCCAAACCATCCAATCCACGGGTCTATAATCCGCCCGTAAAAATCCTTTATAAAAAAGCCGCGCTCGGTGGCATCAAACTGAAAAGCAAAGTCTATAATCTTCAGGTCTTTGCCATTTTTATGCTCAAATGAAAACTTAAAACGGCCTCTGCGCAAAATAAACCGGTTGTTGCTGGCTGCCGGAAATGTCCCCCCCTGAAATGCCCCAACGCCGGTGGTTCCCAGTGGGCCGGTGGTGGTAACACCGGTGGTATCAGCCCTTTGCCACTCGGGCTGTATATATGCCTGGAACCTGAACTCGCGCAAAATATTCAGTATCTTATCTATTCTTTTCAGGGTGGGCACCACCGAATCCTGGCTCAATGGCTCCGAAAGGTCATCGTGCATTGGTACGCCGTTATATTGGGCGTTGGCGGCAAAAGCAAATAACATCAAAAAGGCGGGTAAAAGTCTTTTCATAGTGGCAATAGTTATTTTCAAAAGCACACAAAAGTGCATTTGCTGCATTAAGCAATGGTTAAGAAAAGTTCAGATGAAGATGAAAATTAAAATAGCAAGAAAACTATAACTGATACAGTTACAAACCTATTCAGGCTTAAATATAAATAACTAATATAAAGCAACTTAGTGGCTTACCACAAACCTGCCCGATTGCATTACAGCCGCGTTCTGCATCAAACTGTAAAAATATAACCCGTTGGGGTAAGCTTCCATATTTACCTGCGCCTGCATGTCTCCGGCAAGGGTAATTTTTTCAACCTGCCTTCCGGTTACATCGGTAATAGCCAGTTCATAAGGGGCACGTTTGTCAAGTTGCGAGCCATCAACACGTAAAACATCTAAAACCGGGTTCGGGTAAATCCGCAATTGTGGCTCATTTTTTCCCAAACTGTTAATACCGGTGTAGGTAGTCTTCCAGCAGCCGGTAATAGTGGTGGCAGTAGCAGCGTTGGCAGCATAAGGCAAGCCATACATATCTTCCATAGTCCGCAGCAAACCATAAAGGTCATAGGTAGTTGAATAGCTTCCGCCTTTTACCATTGGCCCGTAAAACAGGGTGGGTATATTATTTTGTGCAAAGCCATCATCTTCATCAAAAGTGATGATGAAAAGCGTGTTATGGGTAAGCGCCCAATGCAATAAATCATCTAAATGTTCATGAAACCAGTAATCGCCGGGGGTAATGGCCGCGCCCAAAAAACCATTATGCATATCGCTGTCTTCTACCGGTACTACGTACGATATGGTTGGTAATTGCGAATAATCCCAGGTGGGGTAAGCCGTAAATGGTTGGTTCATTGAATCAGGCACCTGGTTAACACCGGTACCAACCCAGTTAGCTACCGGGTTATGTTTACGCGCATAACCATTTGAAGTAGCCCCGTCAAACCCAACATAAGGCAGGTTTTGAGAATAAGTTTTGAACGAAAAACCTGCATCCATTAATTGGCGGGCAAGGTTTGGCGAGGTAAACGGATAATTACTGGGTACATTATCATCAAGTACCCCCTGGTTGCTGCCGGCAAACATATCAAAGTAATCGGGCTGGCTGGGGTGCTCTATGGCATAAAACTTGGTAAACACGGCCGTGTTGGTATCCTGCGCCAGTTGGTTGATATAAGGGGCCCACGAATTGCCTACTACAAAACCAAAAGGTTGGTTCTCTTCTATAAGTACAACAATATGGTCGGGGCGTGGCACACTGGCCGATTGGCCAAATACACCCGAAACACATAAAGTGCATACCAGCAAAAGGATTAACTTACCTGCACGCCTTAAATCATATTTGCCTCCCGAATAAGTAGATATTGCCATCATATAGAGTTAGTTACAGTTTTACAAAATAATTTCTTTAGTGCCAATCCATCAAAATTTCCTGGTTAAATAAAGGTTATGGATTAAACGGCCCAAATGCTGCCTCAAAATAGTATTTAGCCATCTTCTTAACAAAAAAATAAACTCGGTTGCTGCATAGCCTTGGTTTTATTGCCCACCTTCACGGTATTAAATTTAGCTTTAACCAAAGTCCCGTTTATGATTAAAAAGTTTTACGCTTTAATCATCATGGCCGCCATTACGTTTACTGCCAGCGCGCAGGTACTGGTTTATCATGTTATTCAAAAAGATTCAGGTGGGGCGCTTATTCCCTGGTATAGCCCCAACCCTGGCCTTTCGTACGACCACGACCTTCAGCTTATCTGGAATTTCTGGAAAAACTTCCCTTCCACCAATGGCGTGAAGAATTATATGACCGACCACTCTTACTGTGGCAACCAGTGTGGCAATAAAGTTGGTGGCGATCAGTTTGCCATGCTGCTTTCAAGCTGGGCATTGCTATATGCTTACACCGGCGATACAGCCATTGTAAACAACATGCGCTACATAGCCGATACTTATTTAGCCCATAGCCTTTCACCCTTTTATTATGCCTGGCCTAATCTCCCCTTCCCCTGTAACTATGGCGATAATACCAGCGATACTTACGATGGCGACTACCTGTTGGGGCTTGGCATTACACAGCCTGATAAAGCAGGCTCGTTTGGTGCTGAGTTGTTGAACCTTTACAAAATTACCCGCGATACCAATTACCTCAATGCCGCTGTTAATATTGCCAACACCCTGGCCGATAAGGTACAGGCTGGCAGTTCGTCCAACTCGCCTTATCCTTTTAAAATAGAGGCGCAGGGGGGCAGCAGCGTTTTAAGTGGTTCATTTAACTATACCGGTAATGTAGTGCCCACCCTGCGCCTGTTTGAAGACCTTGCTGCCTTGAACATGGGGCATGTGGTAAAATACGATACCGCTTATAATATGATTAAGCGCTGGGTGCAAGCCTACCCGCAGCAAAACAACAACTGGGGCAATTTTTTTGAAGACATTTATTTCCCCTCCAACACTGAAATTAATGCGGTTACAATGGCTTATTATATTATGCAGCATCCCGGTTGGAGCAGCACCTACAAGCAGGATGCCCGCAGTATTTTAAACTGGACTTTAAACACCCTTGGCAGCCATGCGTACGACTCGTTGGGGGTTACTGCTATTTATGAACAAACAGTTGATTTAAAAGAAGGTGGCAGCCACACCTCGCGGTTTGCCTCGGCAGAACTGTTGTATAGCCTTATTACCGGCGATACCAGCCGCCGCGAACAAGCCATCCGCCAACTTAACTGGGCTACTTATTTATGCGATACCAGCGGGCAGGTGCGCTTTTCGCCGCAGGAAACCACCGTATGGCTTACCGATGGTTACGGCGATTACGTCCGTCACTTTATCCGCGCCATGTATAATTATCCCACCATAGCCCCTTACAACGCTAATCATTTATTGGGAAGCACTTCTGTTATCAGTTTTATTACCTACCAGCCGCAGGAAATTTTTTACAGCACTTTTGATGATTCAGCATCTGAAACGCTAAGGCTTACTTCAAAACCATTAAAAGTAACTGCCGATGGGGTGGAAATAAGCGAACTGCAAACCCTGAATACCGATGGCTGGACGTGGACACCATACGACAGCGGCGGTGTTTTAAAAGTGCTGCACACCCATAGCCACGATGTAAACATCCTTTGGACTACAACAAGCATTAACACACTAACCGAAAATGTAAAATACCTAAGCGTATTCCCTAACCCGGTTAACGAAACGCTTAACCTGAATTACGCGCTTAAAAATGCCGGCCCTGTTACCATCCAGGTATTAAACCTGCTTGGGCAAAAACTACAGGAAGTTCGTACCGATGGCAACGACCGGTTAAACACACTACAGTTAAATGTTTCAGCACTTGAACCGGGTACCTATTTTGCGCGGATTGTTTCTGCCCAGGGGCAGGCGGTAAGGCAGTTTGTTGTTAGCAGATAGTTAAAACTATTTTGCAACCAACACCTTCCGGTTAATGTTGCAATCTTTTCCCAGCAATTGTAAAAAGTAAACGCCGCCTGGCAGTTTTGAAACATTCATTGGCAGGCTGCTTAAACCCATAGTAGGCGTTTGTTCAACTATATGGCCGGTAACATCATATAAAACAATTGCCTCGGCTTGTGCAGGTATCCCATCCACATGCAGGGTACTATTAACCGGGTTAGGATAAATATTTAGCATCGCATCACTATTAACATCAGCAATGGCAGTGGGCATTAACGAACAGGCATTCACCACATTTATATTAGCTGAGTCTTCATAATAATAAAGCGGCCTGGGGTCGGGGCTCAGGGCCGTTACACAAAAACTATCCAGCATTAAGCCATCGGCATGCCAAACAAATAACCCATAAGCAGGCAGCGAATCTCCCCATATATTAAACTCTGGCCGCGTAGTAGCCTCTTCTGATAAATTACCGGTGCTCATTGTACCGCCACCAGGCACAGTAACCGCTACATTTTTAAAATGTATGTTCTGCACCGGATAGCCCGGCAAACCCGTTACCGAGCATGGAATACTGGTGCTGGATTGCGCCACCACATCATTAATCCAAACATTGCGCAGGTATTTAGGCGCCGGTGGCGGAATAGTAGTATCGTATTGAAAATCCCGCTCGCACAGCCTTATAAAAATAGCGCATTGCGAAGGGGTGTTAACCCTTATATGTTCAAAATAAATCGAATCGGCCGAGCCTCCGTCGGCAATGGCAATATACATGGCATTATAAGGCTGTATAGGCAGCGTAAAAGTGCTGGGTATAACCGTAATATTCTCAAACCTGATATTCACCAAAGGCCCGAAAGACTCGTTGCCCACCTTCACCGCCCGTTCATAACTGGCCATGGTACAATTCCTGATAAGCACATCGCGGCAAATATCTGTGCTGTGCGTTTTTACCGGTATGCAATCATCGTTGGTATCAAACTTCGAGTTCTCAACCAGCACATCGGTGCAACCGTCAATATCAATGCCATCGTTGCTTCCCCAACATTGATTATATACATAAATGGCATTTATATAAATGTGTTGGCAGCCCATTATATGG
>DASZPC010000479.1:0-1734 GCA_035550455.1 Chitinophagales bacterium
TATTTGGCATCGGCTAAAAATGCCTGTAGGCGCTGGCCACTGCCACTTTCTTTCTTCTCGAAAAGGGAAACCAGTTCTTCCACCTTTGCCGGTACATCAATCAGCTCATTTTTTTCAAGGAATACACGGTACGAGGGATCCAGCCTTTTCAGCTCATAAAAATCGCTTGTGGTATGGCCAAACTGGCGATAATAGTTTTCAAAAACTTCAGGCATCCAATACCAACTGGGCCCCATATCAAACAAGAAACCTTGTTGTTCCCAGGTGCGGGCACGGCCACCGGGCTGGCTATTTTTTTCCAGTATGGTAACATTGTGGCCCTGCTTTGCCAATGCGCCGGCGGCGCTTAAACCGGCAAAGCCGGAACCGATAACAATTATTTTTTTACCCTTTGGCATTGGCAACAATTAGTTGTAAGAAGAATTGGCGATACCCATACTTTTTAGCTGGCGCTGCAATTCCTGGCGGGCCGAGAAAATCCTGCTTTTTACTGTGCCAATAGGCAGTTTCATCATTTCGGCAATTTCCTGGTACTGGTAGCCCTGGTAATGCAGCATAAATGGTGTCCTGAAATCATCACTAAGGCTTGCCATAGCCTTTTCAATTTCCTCGCTTAAAAAGGAACGGAAAGAGTGGTTCAATTCAGTACCCGAACGGGTGTTGAGCAAAAATTGGTTGTGGCTGTAGTCAGCTACTACTTTGCCCCGTTTTTTGCGCCTGTAATTATTGATGAACACATTGCGCATAATGGTGTAAAGCCACCCTCTGATGTTTGCTGCATCGCGGAATTTTTCGCGGTTAGCCAGAGCGCGGTAAAAAGTGTCCTGGATAAGGTCATCGCTTTCTTCTTTGCTTTTGGTAAGGTTAAAAGCCAGTGGTCTTAACAGTTGCTCGTACTCTGTAAGGGATAAGCTAAAATCCATTTTTGTTTAGTTTATTTGAATAATTGTTGCACAAAGTTCGTATAACCTTGCTTATTTCAAAATTTATTGTTTAATATTTTTGTTAAAAAATTAAACAAACTATATTTTTTATAATAGCCATTGACAATCAATTATTTACCAAAAATGCGGGACTGTTTGCCTCGGAAGTAATCATGCATATACATGGGCCGGGCGTAAAAAAAGGTAACCAGTATTGTAGAAGTAAAAGCAGGAAATGCTTAACAAGAAGCAAAAATTAGATAGAGTCGATGATTTGTTTTAAATCTTCCTGAGATTTTACAAGGCAAAGATTTGCATAAGGGTTAGCTAATGAGGTTATCTGGGCCCCGCCTATAATTACCTTTTGTGTGGCAAAAATGGAGGATAGCTGGGAAAGATATTCGTCAATAGGCATTTCGTGCGTAGGAACTATAATGTAGGTAACAATCACATCGGGCCTGAAAGTTTGCTTAAGGAATTCTAGCTCGCCAACCGGTACTGAACTACCGATATAAGCTACGTGGTGCCCGCGTGCCCGCAATAAAAACTCAGTAAAAAGCAGGAGCAATTCGTGGGTTTCGCTTTCAGGCAAAAAAAGGGCAAACCGTTTGGCTTTAGTGCTAACCGGGCTTAAGGTACTATCAATGGCTACGCTAAGCTTGCGGCGTATAAGGTTTGATATAAAGTGTTCCTGAGTAATATTTACCGCACCAGTGGCCCACAAAACCCCTGTACGGTTCATAAAAGGGAATATCACCTCGTCCATAGTGCACTCAAAACCCAGCCGCACTATGGCATTAGTAAGGGTTTT